>DATADQ010000217.1:0-3824 GCA_036258455.1 Nitrososphaeraceae archaeon
GATAGAACAGTGAACTCTTACAGGATACCAATGCATCAAAAGCACACCGGAATTTTTGGCAATATAATTTTTGACCTGATACTCATCGGATTTGCAATTTCACTTGTTTTATCACCTATGTGGTTTGACATAAATGATATCGTTTATCAATTTAATGGCTTGAAAGATTATATAGCTAGAAATTTCGTACCTAGTTCATTATACAACTATTGGCTTATTATACCTCTGGGGATAATTGGTATATGGAGATGGACTGTATGGTCTATCAAGAGAATAGTTGCATCCTTTTATCATCCAATACCATCCGAATCAAATAAGCTTAATCCACAAGGCGCAGCTGGACTTACTGTGTCCGTAATAATACCTGTATATAATGAAGATCAAAAAATTTTTAGGCGATCTTTGGAATCATGGTGGAAAAATAAGCCGACTGAAATAATTGCAATTGTTGATAAATCTGACACAGGATGTATCGGTGAATTTAAAGAATTTCAACAAGGTAAGAATAATCTTAAATTAATAGTAACTTCAAAGCCTGGAAAGAGACCTGCCCTTGCCGATGGTATTTTAGAATCAAAAGGCGAAATTGTTGCATTAACAGATAGTGATACAATGTGGGATTCAAATTTCTTGGAAAATGCATTACGACCGTTCACGGTCGATTCAAGAATTGGAGGAGTTACTCCCAGATATCATCCACTTGAAAGAGGAACAATATGGCAAAAGATGACTGATATTTTTTGGGATAGCCGAAACTATTTAGATATGCCTGCACAGACGGCAGGAGGAAAAGCTCTGTCTTGCTTGAGCGGGAAAACTGCATTATACCGTAGGGAAATTCTATTACCCAAGTTGAATCTTTTCCTAAATGAGATTATACTTGGTAGAAAAAAAGAATCAGGCGAAGATAAATGCTTCACGAGGCTTGTTCAACAAGAGGGATGGAAGACGTATTATCAGAGTTCTGCAATAATACATTCGTCTGCCGCTCCAGAATTTGACCAATTTATCAGGCAACGAATTAGATGGGCAAGAAATAGTCATAATTCTGATTTCGAGAGTTTATGGAGCGGATGGGTGTGGAAGTGTCCATATCTTGCATGGTCTATGATAGATCGTTTTACTTCGGTATTTACGCTACTGCTTGGTCCAATATTTTTCACCATAGCCATTATCGAAGGTCAGTTGGGTTTAGCAATTTCAATTATTATCTTGTGGCTGGTTGGAAGGACCATCAAAATTATACCACATTTAAGACGCATTCCAATAGATCTGTACATTCTGCCAATATATATAGGAGTAAGTTTCTTGATGGCGCTAACCAGATTGTATGCTCTTGTTACTATTCGTGATCAACATATCATCAGAGGATTCAGGAAAGTAAAAGCTAGCAGAATAAAGAAGATTAAGGATTACTTCTTAACCATCGAAATGATAGCCATAATATTCATTTTTGCATTCATTTTCCATTGACGTTGCGATGATATCGACTATTAATATTCTCGTTACCTTAAAAGAGTACAAAATTCAAATAAAACGAGTATACATTTTTATGATATCATAATCTGGTTTGAATGCCTTTTTCGGCCAAATATCTCTTAACCTTATCTAGTGTTAAATTATCGTAATGAAAAATGGAGGCTGCCAGAACTGCATCGACGTCAGTTTTATTAAATACTTCAAACATGTGTTCTGGTGAACCACAACCGCCTGATGCAATAACAGGTATTCTCACATTATTACATATTGTATTTGTTAATTCAATATCATAACCATTTTTAGTGCCATCTGCATCAATACTTGTCAATAGTATTTCTCCAGCACCAAGCTCCTCCACCTTCTTTGCCCACAGGATGGCATCAATTCCTGTGCCTTTTGACCCTCCGTATATCATAACTTCAAAATAGCAATCCTTATCAGGATCGGACATTTTTTCATCAGTTTTAAAATTTCTCTTGACATCAATCGCTACAACAACGCATTGTCTTCCAAAAATTTTCATGAGATCTGTTACCAAATTTGGCTTTTTGACAGAAGCAGTATTGATAGAAACCTTGTCAGCTCCATTAAGAAGAATCTCTCTTGCATCTGAAAGCGTCTTAATTCCTCCTCCCACCGTAAAAGGTATGTCTATCACAGTCGCTACTTTCTTAACTATACTCTTCATTATTTCACGGTCTTGTTTTGATGCAGTAATATCTAGGAAGACGAGTTCATCGGCTCCTTGGTCGCTGTATTTTTTTGCCAATTGAACAGGGTCGCCGGCATCCTTAACCCCACTAAACTTTATTCCTTTGACTACCCTTCCATTATCAACATCCAGACAGGGAATAATTCTCTTAGATAGTGGCATTACGCTATTGCTTTCACCTTTTTAATATCCAATCTGGCTTCATACAGCGCCTTACCAAGAATAACACTATCGCATCCAATTGATCTAACCCTTAACACATCTACCAAACTTGAAATTCCTCCACTAGCTATTATCTTTGAATTTCGATTAGTATTAATGCTATTTAAAGTGACAACATCTGGGCCTGATAGTGTTCCATCTTTAACTATGCTGGTAAGGAGGAAAATGTTTATCCCCAGTTTATTGAACTTGCTTATTGCATCTTCAATCCTATAATTCGAAGAGTATTTCCAACCTTCAATCATAACCTTTCCATCTATCTCATCCAATGAAATGACAATCCTGTCACTATAATTTTTACTCAGTAAACGTAATTGATCCAAATTTCGATAAGCCATAGTACCAACCACAATTTTTGCAAACCCCATTTTGGCAATTTTTTCAAAATTTTCAACATGACGAATACCACCCCCAATCTGAATTGGAATATTTACCGAATGTAGAATCTCAGAGATTGTTGAAAGGTTGTTGGATTCAATACCAAATGCTGCATCAAGGTCAATGATATGCAACATATCAGCTCCCTCTTTTTCCCATTTTTTTGCCATCTGAACGGGATCATTGCTATATACCTTTTTGGTTGATTGGTCTCCTTTCGTTAACCTAACCACGTTCCCATTCATTATGTCTATTGCCGCTAGTACCTTCATTCGTTTTTTTCACAAATTTTGATAAAATTTTTCATTATCTGGGCTCCAATTTTTCCTGATTTTTCAGGGTGAAATTGTGTACCAAACAGATTGAAACGCTCTATTACAACGGGCAATGTTGAGCCGTAGTCAGTTATTGCAGCAATAAGATTTTGATCTTCAGGTTCGATATGATATGAATGAACAAAATATACCCAGGAATCTTGCGGAACTCCTTTAAGCAAATTACTTTCTCTTTTGATAATCCTTAAATTATTCCATCCTATATGTGGAACTTTAACCTTCTTTTTTGGAAGCATTAAGACATCACCCTGTAATAATTTAAGGCCATCAAGAATTCCCTCCTCGCTTTTATTAAATAACATTTCCAATCCTAGACATATACCAAGTATGGGCGTTCCGCTATCTACGGCGGTATTGAGTGATACTGCATCTTTTTTTATGGAACCAATTGCGGTATCAAAATTACCAACTCCTGGTAAAACCAGTCCATCGTAACTTTCCAATTTTTTTAAAGCCCTGATAATATCTACAGTATGCGCACCGTTTCTAAGAAGGGATTGGTGCAAATTAAATAGATTGCCAGCCCCAAAATCAAAAATAGCTATCTTTGTCATTTACATCATGTCTTTAGTACTCGGTAAACCTTTTCTCCTTTGATCAATAGCTGCTGCATTTCTAAACGCAATTGCGAAACTCTTCATGGCAGATTCTAATTTATGATGATCGTCTTTTCCATATTCCACTAATATGTGTGTACA
>DATADQ010000218.1:0-17616 GCA_036258455.1 Nitrososphaeraceae archaeon
TAGAAAAGGTGATGATATTCTCTATAATTTTACAAGAGCTAATGAAAGAATTTCGTCAGATCAGTTCATCAGTTTGATTGGTATTTCAAATAGCTTAACATTTAAGGATAAACTAGATCCAAGAGTAAAGAGCAGTTTAAGTGAAGAAGAATTGGTTTTCAATCCGTATACCATTGAACAATTAAAACTAATTCTAATTGACAGATGCAAACTTGCCTTTTATGATAATGTTATTCCTATGGGCGTAATCAATCTATGTGCGGCAATTGCGGGTAGAGAAACAGGTGACGCCCGAAAGGCGATAGATCTTTTAAGAGTTGCAGCAGAAATTGCAGAAAGATCAATGACTATGAAGATAACCGAGGATCACATAAGAATTGCCCAACAAAAGATTGATAGCGACACTAATTTTGAGATTTTGAGTAATTCAACCCTACACACCAAATTAGTAATATTTTCAATAATAAAATCTAAAAATAAAAGTACGGGAGAAATTTATACAGTCTACCAAGATTTCTGTTCAAAACTTGAACAAGAACCTCTGACACAGCGAAGAATGACACAAATAGTAGGAGAACTGGATCAACTAGGATTAATAACTACAAACATAGTCAACCAAGGACGGTATGGTAGGACACAAAGAATCAAACTGCATATTCATATTTCGTCTGTAAAAGAAGCTATTAAAAACGATCCACTTTTGTCGCCTTTTATTGGCGACATCAATAGTTGAAATCTTTTTTAAAGGACTGAAGGGTCGCTAAATTAACCAATATACAAATTCCAGGAGTTGGAGTGATACCCATTGTTTGTTGAAATTTTGTCTGCCTTTGCCATGCGCCAGAGTTTACTACTAATGTACCTTTATACCTGCCCACTTGAGTAATATGTACGTGTCCAGCATGGAAAATGTCCGGCACATCATCTATAACCATCATGTCCTCCGATTCTGGAGCAATTGGTGTACGGTTACCATAGATTGGTGATAAGTGCCTAGATTTTAATAAAATTTTCATCGCCTCCACAGGTTTTGAATAGCTCATTCCAGGCACTGTTGCAATAACATCATCTAAACTCTGGCCATGAAACATCAATAACTTCACCTTATTCAATTCAACAAACGAAGGATTACCGATAATACTGAAGTTTTCCAAAGGTTGAAAATCACGCAAGTTTGTTAAAGCAGTTTGTGGTAAAGCTCTCCTACCAGGATCATGGTTGCCAGGAATCAAAAACACATGCATCCTTTTGGGAATTTTTTGTAGTAAGGCCGCTGCATATGAAATTTGATTGCTGATATTTATGTCGATTAATTCTCTATCTTGATTAGGATAAATTCCTATTCCGTCAACTATATCACCTGCTATACAAACAAATTTGATTTTTCTTACAATGTCATCATCTGAAGATAACCAATCTACAAAACCATTGAACTCTTTTTCCATGAAAAATTTGCTGCCTACATGCAAATCTGAAATGAGAGCTACATACGACTCTGTCCCTGATTTAGACGCAACATGCTCTGGAATATCAGGAAATATAATGTCTTTAATAACAAAATCATTTGAATTTCTTCTACTAAGTGAAATTTCTAACATTAACATTTGATCTAAAACAAGAGTTGATGCTTCATTAATTAAGTCCCTAGTTTTGCAAACTACTGCAATACTGCCAGTAGTATCATCAAGCACTAACTCTACATCATTTTTTCTATTTCTCTTAGACATTATCAAACCTGCGACAAAAACAGAATCAATGAGTTTTCCCCTTTCATTCTCATTATCCAGAGAACTAGATCTGGATTTATTCCTAAGATCCTTAATGTATTTTATTTTTCTTATCTGCCTGCTTTCTGAACGTATTGACAATATTTTCAAAGTTTTTCTATAACGACTATCAAAAAGTTCAAAAAAACCCTTCTTATCCTCAAAATTTATCTTGTATGTAGGATCAAAAATGATTTTGTAACTTTCACCATTACTCTCTTTGTTTGTGTTAGTTATGATAGGTTCATCAGATTCAATATCGTCCATAGAAATCACCCTTTTTATATCATCGATTAATATTGGGGATTTCTTTTTGAATTTATTTTTCGCATCAACTATGGTCTTAATTATTTTTTCAACATCACAATCGAGAGACTTGAGAAAGGCAAAAGCATCAGGATGAACTTGATATCCCTTATTTATCGCATAAATCAATGCAATAGACACTGAATCCAAGATTTGTTATTGAACAGAACAATCATAAATGCTAAAAATGTTTTGTTTTATGTATATAATTAAAAAGCACAAACATTTTGGTTGGGATACATGAACAAATACAACTTTAAAAAAAGGATTCTTTACCTTGTGCTTGCCATTTTTCTCTTCTTGATCTTCTTTGTTTTTGGGACGTCAGTCTCATTTGATAAATCTACTTCATCACTTTTAAAAGAACAATTTCAAAACAAAATTAGAAATATAGATAACATAGGTATATTCGTCAATAACTTTCTAATATCCATTCTAATGTTTGTTCCGGGCATCGGAATTGCATTTGGTCTCTTTTCAGGATTCAGTACTGGTAATATTTTCACGATCATAACACAAGATTTGCCAATCCAGATACCACCGTTACTTGTTTTTTTGACAATATTTGGAATCATGGAGCTCATTTCTTACGGAATAGCTATCTCTAGAAGTTATTTACTACTAATTCACATCTTGAAAAGAACAAACATTAAAGAAAATCTTATACATACTGGCATCGAAATTGGAATAGTAGCAATAATTTTATTTATTAGCGCTATCATTGAATGGGACTTAATAAGACAATCTGGAGATATGAATTTTTTAAAATAATCAAAAGTAATCTCAATCAAATTGCAAATATGTCTTGCGGCTAACCTGATCAATAACCATTACCGACATTGGACCAAAATCCTTATTCTCTAATTCATTCAATTTACCCCTAAATACCCTCTCTTCAGCAGTAGTCAAAAATTCAAATACCCAAACTAGTATGTTTGAAGTATCTATTCCCTCACTTTTAAGGTATAGCGCTATTTCTGATGGCATGAAATTTTTTTCTGTATTATTGTTCCAGGGTCTTGGTACCAAAACTACACTTTTTTTATCTTGTATTGCTTCAACTAATTCTCTCTTCTTATCTTCAATATCGTCAGTAACATGAAAACTAAATACTCTCGCCTTATCCAGTGGAATTTTCGTCCTCGAAGCAGCAACTTGAATAGAGCTTATACCTGGTATTAATTCTACTTTATCATTGCCAAAGATTTGCAGTAATCTATCAACAACTTCAGACTCTGAAAAGTTTACATCTCCAGTAAATGGAATCGTACAAAATTCATTTTCTTGCATTTTTTTGTACACTTGGTTGTAAGTTTTATCTTGATCCTTCATAGATACTTCATAGACCTGATGGAAATTAGGAATAATCAAATCTCTTATAATTGATAATGAATATTTATATCCTATCAAATACTTGGATTTTTTTATTACTTCTTTTACTACATCTGTTAAATACTTTGACGATCCCGGACCCACTCCGACAAGAAATAACCTCCTACCTTCGATTCTATTTTTCGTCACAAGAGTAGTAATATTATTGTGTATATTTTATTTGCTTTATGTTATGGTGATTCATTTAAGCTAGTTGGAGAGAGAACAAAACAAACTTTTATGACATTTTGAATAATGTTATTATTGGATTCCAGTCCACATGATGAAACTGCATGGGATCCTTTGCAGGATATTTTACCCAACCCTTTACAATTGCAAAGCTATAATTTTTCTGTTTATTTTCAATATTGATTTTAACTTTAAGTTCCGTACCCCATCTCTTTTCAAGAAAATACATATCCGAAATGTGAGAAAAAGTGAATACAATATTTTGATCACTTTTTTCAACATCCTTCTTTAATTCAGTAATACCATAACCTTCTATTGGCAAAAAAATATTCTTCTTCTCCTTAAATCGCAAAAGCTGTCTCTGTGAATGTACATCATGAATTCTGTACGTCATGTTGGTCTTTGTTATAAATATGAGTTTTTTATCCGTAGCCACCAGCATTCCCTCTTTTTTCCTTTTCATAAAACCGTCTTCTCCACCCCAAATCCACATTAGATGAGCTTTAATCTGTTCGTCCCATTCTAACAACATTTCATTTCTTCAATATCATGGATTTATTTTTTTCATCAATCAATTTAAATTCACTGAATCTGTGCAGAAACTCAGTCTGCTATCACATCTGAGCCTGATTTTATGCTACTACATATAAAAGTTAATTAAATATCTGTATTGCACACAATCCTTTTAATACAAATAATACCGAATTACACATTTGAATGATGGAGGAAAAAAGCTCAACAAGGTTAGATGAGGAGCACAAGACACTAGAAATAAATCTCCAAGGCAAAACTCTGCAAGAATTAAGAACCAATTCGCTAAAAAATATAGAAGAATTCTGGGCTCAGCAGGCAGACAATTTGATATGGAGTAAAAAATGGGATAAAATCCTTGATTGGAATCCGCCTTTTGCAGAATGGTTTACAGGCGGTTTGCTAAATACATCCATAAATTGTCTTGATAAGCACATCAATAATATTACAAAAAATAAAGCCGCAATAATATGGGAGAGTGAATCTGGCGACGTTCGAACTCTTACGTATAATCAGTTATATGTAGAAGTAAATAAATTTGCAAATGCTTTACGCAATTTAGGAGTAAAAAAAGGTGATCGAGTTACAATTTACCTCCCCATGGTTCCAGAATTGCCTATTGCTATGTTGGCCTGTAGCCGGATAGGAGCTATACATATTGTTGTTTTTTCTGGATTTAGTTCGCAAGCATTAACTGATCGCATAAATGATTCAAAATCTAAAGTCATAATAACTGCTGATCAAGGGATAAGACGCGGGAAGATACTTGAACTAAAAAAAATAGTCGATAGTGCTATTGCATCCACTCCATCCGTAGAAAATGTAATTGTTCTTAAAAGAGGAACAACTGAAATCAAAATGAACAGAAATGATCGTTTGTGGTATGAACTGGTCAAAAAAGAAAAATCCTATTGCCCACCTGAACTTATCGAAAGTACTCATCCCCTTTACATCTTATATACTTCGGGCACTACTGGAAAACCAAAGGGTGTACTTCATAGTACTGGTGGATATCTTACACATCTCTATGCTACGGCAAAATGGGTTTTTGATTATAAAAATGAGGACATTTTTTTATGCACTGCGGATATCGGATGGGTCACAGGGCATAGTTACATGGTATATGCACCTCTATTACACGGAGTGACGAGTGTTATCTATGAGGGAACTCCTGATTTTCCTACACCTGATAGATATTGGGCCCTAGTCGAAAAACATAGAGCCACAATTCTATACACCACACCTACAGCATTGCGTGTTTACATGAAATACGACTTGTCAATCCCTAATAGTTTTGATTTATCATCATTGCGTCTTTTAGGCACAGTAGGTGAAGCAATAAATCCTGATGTATG
Source organism: Nitrososphaeraceae archaeon (assembly GCA_036258455.1). GTDB lineage: Archaea > Thermoproteota > Nitrososphaeria > Nitrososphaerales > Nitrososphaeraceae > TA-21. The sequence continues at coordinate 5,519 of DATADQ010000218.1, forward strand.
GCTATGGTATTTTAGAATAATTGGAAAAGAAAAATGTCCAATCGTTGATACATGGTGGCAGACCGAAACAGGTGGAATTATGATAAGTCAATGCCTGGGTATCGATACAATACCCATGAAACCGGGATCAGCAACATTTCCAGTACCAGGAGTAGATATTGGAATAGTGGATGAAAAAGGGATCGATGTAAATCCCAATAATAAGGGATATTTGGTCATTAAAAGACCATGGCCAGGTATGTTAATGACACTATGGAACAACGATGATAAATATATTAATACATACTGGAACAAATTTCAAGGATTTTATTATTCTGGTGATTTTGCACTCATAGATCCGGATAACTATATTTGGCTACTAGGAAGATCTGATGACGTACTCAAAATTGCTGGACATCGATTAGGCACTATGGAATTAGAAAGCGCATTTGTATCATTCAAAGCTATAGCCGAAGCAGCGGTAATTAGTAAGCCTGATGAGGAAAAAGGGGAAGCAATAGTCGCATTCCTAGTTCTTAAAACAGGGTATACGGAATCTCCAGAATTAAAAACGGATCTTGTCAATCACATTCGAAAAACAGTCGGACCAATTGCTACTCCGAATGAAATTCATTTTACAAATAAATTGCCAAAGACTAGAAGTGGAAAAATAATGAGAAGATTACTAAAATCAATAAGCACCGACTCTGATATAATTGGCGATACTAGCACCCTTGAGGATGAAGCTTCAATTGAGGAAATAAAACAAATATATCGACAATTTCTAGACATCGATAAATGATAATCACATTACAAATTTTATATTGAAACTAATTTTATTTTTGAATCTTTTGTGATATTATGATAATTGATAAATCCTGATGTTGCTGCAAGAATATATTTTGATGGTGTCGTATTCTTGTAAGTACATTGAGCAGCATCTAATGTATTGGTGCACGGTACTGCATCCTTTATCATATAAACAATATTTCCTGTGTTATCAAACCAAATCAAATCTAAATTGAATTGTATATTCAAAAGCCACAAAGGATACAAATCAGACTTATCATAAACAAGAAGAAGTGCAGAGCTAAATGGTAGTTTATCGGTTCTAAAAGTCAACCACCTTTGACGTTCGGCAGGAGTTTCGGCAATCTCCGCTCTAATTGAATGATTGTTTATAACTATTGTTCCTTTTGAAAAATCTAAATTCCTATTCTTTATTCCTTCTGGAATAAATGTTAAACCCAAAACACCCAATATTATACTTGCAATAATAATTGGTACAAGTACTGTGATTTTACGAACCACGTTTAAAGCTCTCCAAAAATATAATTTGTAGCTTTTGTTTTATATTTACCAAGTCCACAATTTGTGTCCAATCTCCTTTATTTATATCGGTGTTATAAAATAGCACAGTGTTTAAATAGTTTCGACTTTACTTCTGTTTAAGTGAATTAAATGCCAGTAGCAATACTTCCAGATATTAGCGAACAACATTGTATCGGCTGTGCTCTATGTGTTGAAATTTGTACTTCTCTTGGTCCAGATGTATTGAGGGTAAAACCAGTTGAAGGATGGAAGAGAGGTAAAGCTTTTGTATTCTATCCTGAAAGATGCATTTCAGATGGTGCATGCATCGGCGTTTGCCCAACTAAAGCAATATTTTGGATGAGACCAATGGATTACACACCAGGTCAGCCTATTCCACTAAAGAAGAGTGGTCTGTTCTCAAAGGGATGGGAAGAAGGTTAAACTAAAACCCCAACATTCATTTTTTTACAAATTTTTAATTTTAATAAAAAACTAACTTGTATATTATTATCGACTAATTAAAAATCTTGGACTTACCATAAGATTATTCATAGAGTCACTCTTAACAATGCTAAAATTCCAATTAGTTCTGCTATATGTATGGCTACAAAATAAGGCAATAAATCATCTGGATAAAGTGGAGCCATAACTAAGTAGGCGTATACATCTATTAAATTATGAAGCATTAACATAACTGTAAAAAACATGAGACCAATTGTAAATACCGCCCTGCTTTTGATGTATATCTTTGTATAAATCACAAGCAACGTCAATAAAACAGCAACATTCAGCACACTTACTACAGTACTTACATTCATAAGCAAACTCATGATTGACCAATACAATAATCAAATTGCCTTATCTACTTTTTTCCAAATACTATCCAATTTATCTGCCTACAAAAAAAGAAAAATAGAAAAAAAATAAAAAGAAAGATCGTGTGGTTATAATCCAGTTAATGGGCTTAGATCTAAAACCAATCCTGACCTATACAAACATAAAATTAAGTGATCTGTCAAATAAAATAATCGCTGTCGATGCCTTCAATACTATTCACCAATTTCTAGCTACAATACGTGGATCTACTGGGGAACTTCTTGCTAATTCTCACGGAGAAATAACCAGTCACTTAAGTGGGCTATTCTATCGTAATATCAATTTACTAGCGGAAGGTATCAAACTTGTTTATGTCTTTGACGGAGTATCTAGTCCATTAAAAATTAATGAAATCCAACGTAGACATCAAATTAAGGAGGTAGCCACCGAAAAATATGAGAAAGCACTTCTTCAAGGCAAATTAGAAGAAGCAAGAAAATATAGTCAAGCAACTTCAGTCTTGACCGATAAGATGATAGAAGAATCAAAGGAATTGCTTTCTTTATTAGGAATACCTACTATACAAGCTCCATCAGAAGGAGAAGCCACTGCAGCAAGGTTAACTAATTCCGATCTGGTACATATTTGTGCAAGTCAGGATTATGACTCTATTTTATTCGGTGCAAAAAGACTAGTAAGAAATATTACAATAAGTGGTAAAAGGAAAGTTCCCAATAGAAATACCTACATCGAAGTACCTTTAGAAATATTTCATCTCGAAGATATACTTAATCATACTAAATTGACGAATGAGCAATTGGTTGATGTAGGAATCTTAATAGGAACTGACTATAACTTTGGAGGTATACCAGGAATAGGCCCAAAGTCTGCATTGAAACTAATTCAAAAATATTCAAAATTGGAAAATATCGATCAACTTCAAGAACCCTTATCCAAAGTTCCATATGAAGAAATTAGAGAACTATTCTTGAAACCAAAAGTTGCAAATGTTACTAATGATGATATTAAATTTGAGGCTGTTGACTATCATATGATAGTTGAATTTTTATGTAGTGAAAAAAACTTTTCTGCAGATCGTGTTAATTCAGCCTTACAAAAGCTTCAAAATTCAGAGAAGAATAAGAACCAATCATTGGAGAAATGGTTTTAGCTTAGTATAGCCATTTATTATGTATGAATGCTTTATTTGTTACTTGGAGACAATAATTCCCTTCTCTTCATTTCTTTTCTCTTCTCCGTTTCAAATCTTCCAAGCTCATATCGATTCAGATCCACAAATTTCATTCCTTTCGTAAGTAGTGGATGAATATCATGGATTTTTTTATAAATTTGCTGACATATATATCGATAATCGGGATGTCCTTGTGCAGTAGTACGTAATTCGATCATATGGTACAGCTCTCTCAAATTGATTTTTATAAAGTATGGATATTTATAAGCAAAATTAACAGCATACTGAGCCTCAACAGGCATTATCTTCGCAAGATTTTGATAAGCATTATCAGAAAGATACATACAATCTTTAAAATCTTTCTCAATACCTGAGTCAATAATTTCTTTAGGAATATCATATCCATGTTTAGTTGAAAGCAATTGCCTTTCCATAGTAAGAATTCTATGACGATGCAAGTCACGGAACATCCCAAAGTTGGTAAACATTTCAAATAAATATTCCACCATCTCAAATGCCCTACCCGGTCTATGTCTTCTATTTCCACGAAACTTTGTGTATGCCAAAATTATCTCCTTCCTTCTCTCTTGTGAAAATGATTTAACTACTTTCATTATGTCATGAAGTGATTGCCCACGTGCATTTTCATATAATATTGCAGAAACAACCTTCACTTCTGCATCTTTACTATCCATATGATCAATTAGCCTCACATCCACAGGAGAGAAATCAGGTTGAATATCTCCAAGATATCTAACTGTCAATTTTGATATTTCCTTATTGGTATTTATCATAAATGACTGGAGAGATTTTCCATGTTTTTCATTTACACGTTTAATAAAAGACGGTATAACAGAATCTAGTTCGGAATTCAATATGTGACGCAGATCCTTGAGCTCATTTAATTCAGAGCAGTACAATCTTGTTAAGAGGTATTCAAATGCTCTACCATTTCCAGTTATCCCCAAATTGGTAAGAGTGGCAGCAGGCAGTAAATTACGTAGAATATCCAAGGCTTTAGATCTTACTGTACTATTGTACACTTTCTTAGCCGATTCCACATCCTGTTCATTTGTAAGCTTGGAGAAGGGTTTTTCTGTTTTTGAGATTGAATCAAAATACACAAAATCATCGATTGGTTCAATTTCTGAGATAAATTTCTGCATTAAATTTATACTTTTACTATAAACATCAAATGCGTGATCACAAGATTCTATATATAGATCTGCGTATTTTGATTTGAGTATTCTATCATCTCTATAATATTTATACATGTTACCAACTTTATGATCAAATGGTATATAGCGAGACGATTTTTCCAAATAGGATAATCCGATCCTTTGATCCTCAATTTTTTTTGCAGCAATGTTGGAGATCCACTCTATCGCAATTTGTGCCTCGCCTAATTCCGCTACAGAATCATCACCATATTCTGATAATATCTTGCTATAGAATTCCTTTCCTCTATTCGGATTAGTAACAAATTCATCCAAAAAAATCTTTCTCATTGTTTTATCCGATCGAGAATATCTCGACATTAATGCACCTCTATCGACTTGGCGAGGAGTTGTAATCGCAAATACGTGCTTATCTGTATTTGAAAAATGTTGATCAAGTATAGTTTTTTCTCGATCTGAAAAATCATAAACAGAGTTGAATTTCATAGTACTAGTACTAATAGAAAATAATCCATATACATATTTATTCAGTTTATAATAATTTCAGGTTACTTGTACACCAAGTATTAAAACATCTACTAAATTATTGATTATTTTTAACAATGCAATCATTATATCTGAATATTACTTCAATCTCATGAGCGACATAAAGCTCGAATTTGTAGGAAAACAGGTAAAAGATATGTACGGGGCATATGTGGGAAAGGTAATCGGATTAGTTACTGATATTGATGGCTCTATAGAGTCAATCGGTGTGGATTGCGGTTCAATTGGATTAAAACAACTATCATACGAACAGTTGCTTGTCCAGGGAGACTATGTGATTTTTATACCAAAGTGGCGAATGGAAGCACAGAAATTACTGAGACAAAAAAATCTTACACTCAAGAGAGTTAAGGCGCTTGAAAACTTGGTAGCAGATAACGATCTAATGAAGGACGACGCTGAAGTTTTGCATTTAATATACGAGAAGAGACTGGTTGACTTGGAAAGTAACGAACAAGATGTCATAAATACTTTGAATTCAAGACAACAAGAATTAGATTTGCAAAGTACAACCATCAAAACGATTATTTTCGATGCAAAGTTACAGTACAGGAGTAATGATATTGTTGAAGAAACATATCAACAAATCAATAGTAATTCAACCGAATTATTAGATCGAATTAAATTAGAAAAAGACGAAATAAACAGCTTTCTCTCAAGGATTACTCAGCCCCATTCAGAAATTGTCTCAAATGAATCAGAAGACAACCAAAGTCAAGAGGATATAGACCATGTTAGCGAAATGGAATCCAATTCAGATCATATTGAGAATGAGAATGACGAAAAAATAAAGTCAATGTCGTCATCTGGTGATGCTAAAGAGGATGAGATAGAAGGTAATTGGCTAAATGAAGTGCTCACAAAAGATACTGCTTAATAGATGACGAATGATCTAATTGAATTATTAACATTTCTTATTTTTTCCTAGATACAATATTTACCGGAAATTATTCATATTCATACAGTATAACAAACAAATATGCACAGTGATGTAGTTATGTTCTAGATTATTGTGCCAATACATTAAAATAAATAAGTTTAGTGTATCTTGATATGAAATACAGAAGCAGAACAGAAATAGTAGCAATGATCCTAGAAGCAGCAAATGGTGGGGCAACAAAAACCAGAATAATGTACAAAGCTTTTCTTAGCTATGCTCAATTGAGAGAGTACCTATCTGTACTTATTGAAAATAATTTACTAGAATATCTAGAAGGCTCACAAACCTACAAAACGACAGAAAAAGGACTGAATTTCTTGAAGATGCACAACGAAATTGGCGAGCTTCTACAAACCTCAATAAAAGAACAAAGAATATAAAAATAAGATATTTTTTCTCTTTTAATCTACTTTTTTTATTTTTTTCTTACTTCAACATTTAAAAGTTCACAAATAAAAAGGCAATCTCATAGATTTTAGTATTTTGAGCAAATGGATTAATTCGTAGTACTCATTATACCATAATGCATGGCGGTGTGAAAATATCACTAGTGATATATATGTTAAAATTATACTTTGAACTTACCAGTGCCAAATCTTCTCATGAAATGCGGAATCTGTAAAGAAGAAATAATTAGAGAAAAAAGAAGAGAACATCTAAAATATCATAAATTAGATGATACGCTAGTAGAATGGATATTAGAAACTGATGATGATTTGATATCATTTTACGAAAAAAATTAGATAGTTTGCGTCAGTATAATATCCTACCTTATTTTAGCATGTTCTGTAATATAGAAGTAATAAACAAAAGAATTAATTTGAACGGATCCAGATATCATAACAATGTCCAATAGTGCTCAAGTCTCATGTCCTTATTGCGCATCGAAATTTAACAATAACGAGGAGTTATCCAAACATATTGATAGAATACATGGTGATTCGGGGTTACTAGAAGGCGACCGAAGACAGTGGAAATAGATCATAATCAAATATGGATATTCAATAACATCAAATTTCTTTATTTGTTTACTGATGTCATTTTAATACAAAAACCGACATAATATATGGTAGTTTACCATACTAAATATTGTTTCAAAAACTGCTAATGAACATCACGAGCATACCAGAAAAAATGATCTAAGATCAAAATTACAATATCATGGTATGGTATCAAAGCATAGCAAATAATTTTGTCATTTTTTTTATTTTTATTGTACTGTAAAGATCGATATGCAATTTCGTATTATGACAAAAGAAGAATTATATTTCGGATTCAACATAAATTAAATAGATAAAAATGAATTCCCGACTGATCGGGAGAAGAAACAAGTACCTAAAACATGAGTATTTGAGAAACAGTATTGAGTTGGAATATAATGAATGCAAATCATGCAAAACAAGAACACAATTTACATGTGTTGTTTGTAGGTTTTGTTGGAGTTGTCATTGGAAAGTGGAACAATTAGCCAAAATACCAAAATATCTACTGGAAGATGTAATCAACGAATGAAATTTAGCGACTCTGAAATGAAAAATATTTAGTACACAATCAGTTTACTCACTCTATCAATTTGGATTTTTATTCCTCAAATACTATCATCAGAAGGTTAATTGCATGAATGATGAATCATTACCTACTTTATTATCGTGAAATGATCCTTGTCACTGTTATCTCTATTCTCATAAAAGTTGCCATTCAACCTTCTTCCATTTTCAACTATATCTATATTCAAGAATCCATGTCTCAGAAATTGAGTTATAACATAAGGTGCTTGACCAGTAAAAGGATAGAGATCCTCACCTCCAGTTCCCACTGTAATAAATATAGGCCCTTTTGGATCATACTCGTATTTCTCAGTATCTCTATCAGTTATTGTAGGGGTAAATGATCTACTCTCATTGTAGTTGATTGGGTATGTCCGTTGATAATTATGATTGTGAGCCTGTAGGACAATATCTACTCCATATTTAGAAAAGAGAGGATGATATAGGTCCTGCAATTCGTCAAGCCCCGGGTGTGTTGTATTAGAAGAATAGAATGACCTAAATGAATATACAATTATCCAATTAATACTCTTATTTTCATGCGCTCTCTTAAGATCGTCTTTAACAAATTCATATTGTTCCGAAGTTTCATTATAAGGTATTACTTTATTTTTAGCTGTTGCCATTGAAAGGAAATGAACGTTTCCGTAGTCAAATGAATAAAAGGGACTATCCATCTTGAAATGTTTCATATATTCACTAAATTTAGCAGGAAACATTTCATTATCTCCGATGGCAATTTTTAATCGTTCATCGGTATCTAATGGAGAAACAAGATGAAACCAACAATCTGCAGTTTTTTGATATGAAAGGTCTCCCAAACCAATGACCACCTCTGGTTGTCTGTCTAACATGCTGGCTATCGTTCTATTGGCGTTTTTACCGCAACCAAAGTCTCCAGCAGCAGCAAAGTTAAAATCCGATTGATTTGTTTGAGTCGCTCCAAATGTATGTGTCACAAAGATACCAACTGTGCTCAATCCAAACGAGAGAAATACCACTATAAATACCAAGAAATAATTTTTTCTAAAGGACATAAAACTGGAAAATAAATCTATTTTACACTCCTCATATTTCATGTATTGTGGTCTATTTTAAGCTAATCTTATAGCAAATGCAGACTGAAAATTTGGACAATCATAAAATAAGGGTAAATCTAGGTTCAATCCTCAATTAAAGTTGATATATGTGTTTAGAGTTAATACACTATGTCTAAGTTAGCTTCTTCTAACGGATACAAAGTAAAGAAGAAAGTACTGGAATATCAGTGTGGCTGCAAATATTCCTTTCAGGACTACACAAAACTCGAACATGTATGTTTCACACATGAGAATGAATTAATTGCTCAATGTGGATAGATCAGTCTGACTCAATTGATAATTTGTTGATGAAAAGGCAGTTTATACAGATTCTATGACACTTACTGCTATCTCAGTTAAAGCGCCGGGAGTGGGACTCGAACCCACGAGTTCTTGCGAACATCAGCTTACGCATCGGTTTCTCATTTTGATCTCGAGGCTGACCCCTTTTAGGGAATCATGTATATCTTACCTAGCTTGGGTACCCCGGCAATGGATTTAATATTGATAATCCTTATAATTCTATAAATATTGAGCCGCTGACTATTTATAAACATCAAAAATTATATAATGATTAACATATCACTACTCCAATCTATGTTATCAATAACCGAAATAAAGTCTCCCTCTCCAAATCAAATCAAAACACTAACTTTAACAGATCTAATAATTATGAATAAGCTATCAGTCTCTTTGAGAGAACAGATTAAGAAATATGTTGACATTGATCCATTTACCACTCACGATCCATTTCAGGAAAATGATGATTATGAATATTCTGTTATTCTAGATAAAACTAATACAAATAGGGTAATCTCTATATTGGCTACAAAAAAAGAATTTACTACTCAATTGCCCTGGGATTCTATACTTGGCAATCAATTAATACATGTAACCATATCAAAGACAGAAGCTGGTGCATTAAAATATGAATTAATGCCAAAAGACACCAATAATTTCTATCCTTTTAGACAATCAACAAGAATTGCCGGATATATTATGTTTGCATTTCAAATATGCGGTTTACACTAGTAAGTTTCAATATACCCAAATTCGTCACATCTAGTTCAAATAAGATATTGAATGTACACAGTTGAAATTTTATGCATTGGCAATGAGTTACTATCTGGCATAACATTAAACACAAATGCTCATTGGATATCAAAAAAAATTACAAAAATTGGGGGTATTGTAAGAAGAGTGACAGTAATTAGAGATGATATAGATGAAATTAACTTGACCTTGATAGATTCTCTTAAGAGGAAACCCAATTGGATAATTGCTTGCGGAGGATTAGGTCCAACCTATGATGATAAAACATTACTGGGCATTGGTAAAGGACTGAAAAAAAGATTGATATTGAGCAATGTTGCATTAAAAATGGTAAAAAAAAGTTATAGCGTCAGACATCAGAAAGTGAAAATAAATAACGCAAGGTTAAAGATGGCAATAATTCCAAAAGGTTCGACTCCAGTTCAGAATCCTGTCGGTAACGCTCCTGCTGTATTACTTTCTGTTAATAAAACACGAATAATCTGTTTACCAGGAGTTCCAAAAGAAATGAAAGCAATAGTTACAAGAAATATTTTACCTCAAATCAAACAAGAAATAGGTAACTTTACAATACGCGAGATTAACTACTATGTTCAAGGAATCAGTGAGGCCATGATATCATCCAGATTAACAAAAATAGTTGCATCGGTACCAAAAGATAAGTTATATTTAAAAACCCATCCACAAGGCTACGTCGATAATATTCCCACGATAAGAATTCAACTAGTTTCAAAGGGATTCAAGATAGAAGAAGTCAAGCATTTGCTGGATAAAGTTTCAAAACAGCTTTTGGCAGTAATTCGAAAAAATAATGGAGAAATATTAAAAATATTATAACTTTGCAAAACTGTATAATGCATTATGCAAGTATCATACAATATCATAATTGTATCTTTAAAGCTGACACAATCAAAAGGCAAGTTATAACAACGTTAACGAATTATTAGAAATTTACTTTAAATAGCAATACTATAATTAGTATTATAGTCAAATTAAATATACCATAATAAATTTGAAGTGATGAGAATTCATTATAAGTTAGAGAACATTCTAAATCGGGTTAAAACACCTGCTGAATCATGCGGAATTAAAATAGAAGGTAAAAACATGTTGATTGCTACATTTTGACTTGGTAGTTTAGGATTAGGAGACCATCATGCTTAGACATCGCTTCACGAAGGTTTTGTTGTTGTGTATGAATCATGTAGTAATATATACCCATTAGCACGGCGAAAATAGTTCCAATTATTGCTAAAATGGCTATTACTATAATCAATACCTTTTTTTTGATGCTCATTTCATTTCTTCAAGTGCTAAAGGAATCTTATTATCCATTGCTGTCTATCTCCCTCTCCATAAAGCACTTGTTATGTTAAATCCTCATATTGCTAATTCAAACTATGACTAAAAGTACTTTAATTTCAAATTAAACCACTTAATAAAATGTAAATGCCAAGTCCAATAAGGACTAAAGGAAATATTATGTGTCCTGTTCTCTTAGTTCTTGATGCAATTAGAGGATGGCGTACCAGATAATACGCTATAACACACCAAACAGCAGTCATAATCATAAAAATAGTAAAGAGAAAGATAACTTCAAATGCTGAATTATATTTTGCAAATAATGGAGTGTATATACCAATGTTATCCCCACCATTGGAAAATGTCACTCCAGCAACCGTAAGAATCGATAAACGATTATGCCATTTACTAACTGGCATTGTGATTTCATCTGATTTATAATTATTGCTTCTCAAACGTGAAAGTTTGATGACTCCTATTGTAATGGGCACCAAGCCTAGTAACCCAATAATGTACTGTGGTACAACTAAAGCAAGTAGTGAACCTAGCGCGCTGACTGCAACTAATGCACCAATACCAATATACTGGCCAATTACTACTTGCCATTTGTGATACCTGGCGCTCGAAAAGAATAACATTAGAACAAAAAGATCGTCAATATCCGTGGCAATAAAGGCCATTATTCCTATGCCAAATGCAAAAATGTCGACCAATATTCCCCCTCTCAGAATAGTTCTTGTTTCCTTATATGTGTAAAAACTGGTTTATGAGGGAATGACTATAGAACAGACATTACAAACAGAAATCGAAGAATCTAAAAGATGGGTTAATTTAGAAAAGGATGAAAGTACATACAAAAGAGATCTTGCAAAAAGAATCGAATTAATAAATTGGGTTCTAGAGAATATGAAAAATCCTGAGATTCACATTTGTGATCTTATTGAATCTAAAATGAACCAAATTATAGGCACCGTAAACGAAATGGATTCAGCAATAGAAGCCGATCCATTACATAGCGAATTAAGAATTTTAGACTGGATTATATATCAGGTTTGTTGTAACGAAGTAGAAAAGTTTGAAAGGTTATATCATTAAATATTCTAGGTTTCTGCTCTCTTTCTTCCCTCATCAGTTAAGTAAATTTTAGTCCGA
>DATADQ010000219.1:0-3052 GCA_036258455.1 Nitrososphaeraceae archaeon
CTATCCTGTGAGGCCTTGGTTCTTCAATGACATTGTCACCAAGTGATTTTATGAATGTACGTAAGTTTAGCAATAATGCTCTTGTTTGTTCTTCTAATCCCTCTAAATGACTTTCGAAAGAAATACCTGATTTTTCCGGATTTAAATCAGTCATACAATTGATTTAATTAATAGTGCTCATCTTAAATGTTTGTGCAAGTATTAGATGAAAATAGCGAGGCATTTTTTAACTTCATAAATTCACTAGGGGCTCAGCATACGAGAGAATCATACAGATTTTGCCTGGAGAAATTCTTATCACATTATGGTATCGATTTAATTTCCTTTTTAAAACTACCACAACAGGAGATAACGAATCTTGTCATCAGATATCTAGTTGACAGAAAAATATCAAGAGGATATAAAAAACTTGTTACCTCCAGCATTAAACATGCCTGCGAAATAAATGACATAGTATTGAATTGGAAGAAAATCAAGAAGTTTATTAGTTCAGAAAAGACAGGGAATGAAACCAATGGAAGAGATAGAGGATATACGCAGGAGGAAATTAAGAAAATATTGGATTTTGTTGATCAGAGAATCAAAACAGCAATTTTGATTTTAGCGTCTACGGGGATGAGGATAGGCGCATTACGTACTGTTAGAGTTGGAGATTTAGAAAAGGTAAATGATATCTACAAAATAAAAGTTTATTCAGGTGATGTGGAAGAAGAATATATTACTTTTTGTACTCCCGGATGTGCCAAGGAGATTGACGCCTATCTTGACTTTAGGAAAAGACACGGTGAGATTATAACTGATGATTCCTTTTTATTTGTAAAGAAATTCAATATTGATCTCAAGGGACCGATAAAAGGAAAACAATTCACTGGAAGATCTCTGCATAGCATTCTGGAAGAAAATATTCGAAATAGTGGATTAAGGAAAGTTAATCCTGGTAATAATCGTTTCAAAAGACAGACCGTTCCTATATTACCTGGTTTCCGCAAATTCTTTTCTAGTCAACTAGTAGAGGCTGACATAAAGACAGAATTAAGATGGTTACTAGAAGGTCATAACCTGAAAGGTAATGATTCCAACTATGTTAGAGTATCAGAAAAAAGATTGCAACAAGAGTATGAAAAGGCAATTAATCACTTGACAATAAATGAAGAAAATAGACTTAAAAACAAAATAGAAGTTCTTGAAGTAGAGAAATCAAAACTTGAAACAATAGCAAAAGATGTTGCATTCTTGAAAAGGAAATATAATAAATTGAAAGTATGACAGAATCCAAGTCTGACTTATGTGTTTGTGGTCATGACAGAGAGGATCATCAGCATTTGTTAGGAACGAAATTAAGGTATCCGTGTCTAAAATGTCCATGCCCTTCTTTTAGAAATAGATAATTATTTGGACCTAATACTAAAATCAGACCTGTTAACTTTTCAACGGAGCACCGTAATATGCTTTCTAACTTACAAGCGATGATATCAAAAGGTTATCTAGCAATAGAAGAGAAACATGATAAACTTCTAACTTCATTAAGAACGGCCTACGCTGAAGAATTGAACCTTAAGAAAGAACAGACTTCCTATAATGATTTGTTAGATGCTCTTAGGTTATCAGTCAAAGGTTATAATATTGAATAAATTATTCCTTTAATGTTGCCAGTTAAAAAAAGAGGAGGTACCTAACTTAGTCCATTATTTATTCATGCGGAACAATTTTTTGGCACATTACGTTTGCTTCCGCCGTTGTATTACCAACTGTGTTCTTCATGAAGTTTGTACATTCCTTTTTGGTTTCGAATTCGGAATGCCAAGCATCAACTGATTCAACTAGAAATTAACAATTGTTCCCGCAGATGCTACGATAGTCAACACCATCATTATAGTATGTAACAATTTCATATTCTCTATTGAGAGTTCTATTATATATTATTTCCAGATTTTAGATTAAGAATATCGGACTAGATTTTTTATTAAGTTTGTAACAATTCAATATTTATCACACGGGTCTCACTCCCTTTGAACTGCAGTTAGGACACGCAATTTCATCATGCTCGTTACCACAGTTTATACATGAGAACTTCAGGGGCTGGTATGCCGAACCGTTAATACCTGTACTCCATCGAGGACCAAATCCGGAGGATGACATGGATTTGTACCAACCCTTTATTCCTCCCATACCCGCCTTTCTTAGGGCCATATCATTTCTATAAATAGCAAGACTGAAGACGGCAATTATGGATACTATGAACGATATGGGAAATGGTAAAACAATATGCAAGATGATAATTATGGCCATGGATATCGACAACCAAATTAGTGAATTCCACATAGCAGGATTGTTGGCGTCAGCCATAACATTATTTCGTCTTTATGATATTTAAACGGCTGCCTGTGATATTTGAATATTAAAAGCAACTCAATCAGTTACTAGAGGCAGTTAAAAAGTAAATTTTTTTATTATCCTTTTGCGAATATTTATCACCGTCTCACCGAACTGATGGGAGGACACTTGCGCTCAAAATTGCATGGTTGTAACCATTTCATACCTCCCATCAGACTTTGATCCGAATTGCTTATCCATAACCTAGTATGAAAATTTCCTTATAATGATAGAATATCCGTGGGATTACGTCTTTGCTATTTTCGGAGCGTTAGGAAGCGCAGCGATGGCGGCCGCATTATTTTTTCTTATAAAACAATCAAAGCATACAGAGAAACAGAGACGTCTAACACAAGATCAAGTAATTCTAACACAGGTGGAAAATGGAAAGTACGCTAAGACCGTGGTTGGCAATTAGCAAGGTTGAAAAAATTGTAGGTTTTCGCACTCACTTGGAAATTTCCATCAAGAATCATGGAAGAATTCCGGCCAAAGTAGTGAGGTCTCAGTATGTTCTTAGTGCTACTGAAATTACTCAAGAACAGATTCGATCCCGAAAAGAAGAGTTTCATGGTTTTATGATTTTTCCAGATACTGGAAAGAGGATCATTTTAAAAGCCCAGATATCAATCAATACTCCTTATGTAGGTATAATAATCAATTATGAATATGCTACGAA
>DATADQ010000220.1:0-7549 GCA_036258455.1 Nitrososphaeraceae archaeon
ACCAAAAATGTTTGATTCATATTTTGGTGCCATAAAATCTGAAAAAGGTACAATTTGTTCAGCTAACGTCGGAGGAGGAAGTATAGGAACAAGATGATTTATATCAAACGTAAAATATTTTTTGTATAATTCAAGAGCCAACGTAGGATCTAAAGTCACCATCGCTGTTCTAACACCAAGAATGGGCTTGGTAGGATCGGTATTGGCAGAAATTGACAAGGTGTCCGTTATTTTATTACCCTCTCTGTCCTGCCAGACAATTGAAGGTTGTTTACCTATATTCGATCTTAATGTTTCCAATAAATCGTTTTGACTACGTATTTCAGTTTGCCCAATTGATAGGATACTCGACCCTTGTGTCAGACCAATTTTCTCTGCTATAGATCCCTCTGTGACGCTAATTATTTCAAGTCCACTCTTTGGCACATCTGGGGTTGGGATTGGAGTCAAGGTAGATACTAGCACAAACAACAGGACTAGTGAGATTGCAGCAAGAATCATATTGTTTAACGGACCGGCCGTAAGAACCGCACTTTTCTCCTTTAATGTTGCTTTGGCTAATCCATCCTTATCAAGGTTAACAAAAGCTCCAACTGGAATAAAGAGTACAAAAGCTATACCTGTTGATTCTACCTTTATTCCATAAACCCTTGCAACGATACCATGCCCTGCCTCATGTATGAAGACACTTATTATGAGGGCTAACAAAGTGTAAGTAACCGGTAGAATTGGATTTATTCCAGGGATAAGAAGATTGCCTTGAAGTCCTATTGCCTTGGCATTCTCTCTCACAGAAACATTTGAAATGCTACTTGATATTCCACTAATTATTAATAATATTGCAATAATAGTTATGGCGGGCATCATGTATGTATTAGCTCTGGCGTACGCTTTTGCAATTCTGGTCTTTGCTACATAATCAAAGAATTTTAGACCAAACGGAGTGTGGAGAAGTAAAATCAGGGGGAATAGGTGAAATTCGTGATGAATACCCTTTTGTTTTTGTTTTTCCAGATCTATAACTACAATAATTTACATATTTAAATTAACTCATCGAAATTTGAACTATAAATAGTATCAATAGAAATTACATGATTTTAATTCAGAAAGTAAAATATCATAATAAATCAATATTATATTATAAATTGTCATAAATCGTTACTACTGTCAGTCTTTTTTCCACAAATCCACAACAGACCTTTTTGATTTTGGGAATTCATCATTAATTTCTAATTGCCTTTCCAATTTTTTTTTCCTCGCATTATGATCGAATTCCTTAATATGATCTTCTAGTGATAATGATTCTATTGTTCGCTGACAAATATTGCAATAAAATTCTTCCATCTATGACTCAGTGAGAATGAACCAAATTTAATTCATGATATTAATGCCGAGCAACAGCTAGTACCTAAATCTTACAAATGGAAATGTGCAAACAATTTATTAACTTACAACAAACGTATAAGAACTAATAGGTATTAGAACTTGGAAGAGTTTTTCCTTATTCCTTTTTTTGTATTTATTGGGTTGATTGCAGGCATTTTGGGCTCCATGATAGGGGTGGGAGGAGGAATTATAATATCTCCTGCTCTGACTTTTCTTGGCCTCTCACCACCCCAAGTAGCAAGTACAAGTCTCTTTGCAGTTTCTTCTACTAGCATCTCTTCAACTATAGCATATGCTAAATCAAAAAAGATTCAATACATGCTTGGAATTAAGATGGCGTTATTATCTATCCCAGGTGCGATAATAGGCTCGTATTTTTCAATTAGTATAGACCCAGGGTATTTCAAGGTACTACTTGCAATAATACTGGTTGGAACAGGGATTTATCTTATTTATAAGAAATCAGTAATCAATGGAAATTCCTTCCCATTTGAATCAATATGGGTTAAAATTCTTTTTTATTCCAGCACGTTTGTTGCTGGAATTATCTCGAGTTTATTCGGAATAGGAGGAGGAGTCATATTTGTTCCTCTGATGATAGTGATTCTCGGATTAACGATGCATTTGGCTGCACCGACGTCGCAATTTATTTTGATGATTACATCCTTAGTAGGATTAACAACTCATATAATATTAGGAAATCCTCAATATCTTCCCGCTGTACTGCTCTCAATAGGTGCCTTTGCAGGCGCTCAGGTAGGATCTAGATTATCTCCGAAATTGAGTGAACAAAAATTAAGACTAATTCTTGGGATTACTTTTATTGGTATTGCACTTAGATTAATGTTTGATTTTTATCAAGTCACATAATCAGCAAGCGTGATTGGGATATTTCCTCCTAAATCACAGTAAATTTGAGGAACAGTTAACCCAATTTTTATCCAAAAGTGGATTTAATAATAAACTAGAATGAGTTAGGGTATCACTATTCCCTAATTTATGATAAAAGTAATAAAGTGGACCTAGAGATATCTATCAGACTGCAGATTATTGTCCAATCAAATTCCAGTGAAAGACATACATGTTCATGGAAACAAGATCCGTTATCTTGATTATAATAATTTCAATTCAAAGAAAAAAGAGACACTAGTTTTATTACACGGAATAGGTGCCTCTGCCGACAGGTGGTCTAGAGCAATCCCATTTTTTCACGAATATAGGATAATTGTCCCAGATATAATCGGATTTGGTTATAGTGATAAGCCAACAGTAGAGTATAATATTCCATACTTTGTAAAATTTCTGGAAGATTTCCTAAACAGTTTAGGAGTGAAAAAAACAAGCATAGGAGGATCTTCATTGGGAGGATTGGTTGCAGCAGAATTTGCAGTTAAAAATAGTAATATCGTAAATAAATTGATTTTAGTTTCTCCCGCAGGAACCATGAAGACTTCCACTAAGACTCTAGAAGAATATATTTTGGCATCACTGTATCCTACACATGAGAATGTTTGGAGGGCTTTCTTCAACATGGCATTTGATCCCAGTACTGTTACAGAACGAACAATAGAATCGTTTATCGATAGAATGAAACTTCCAAATGCAAAGTATGCGTTCATGTCTACCATGCTTGGAATAAGAAATACTACAAATTTGGTTTCGCGATTGACCAAAATACTTTCTCCTGCGATAATTATTTGGGGTCAACAAGATCTAATGATTCCAGTGAAATATGCAGAGGATTATAGGAGTATACCTAATTCTGAATTGCAGGTAATCGCAAAATGCGGTCATACACCATTTACTGAAAAACCAAAGGTATTTTCTAAAATGGCAATTGATTTCTTGAGTGGATTCAATAGTATTAAATAAACGTATTCTCAAAATTAGTGTATGGTTGATAAGCCGGAACCTAATGAAGATATGGAATCATATAAGAAGGCAATAGACAATACTACTCAGGCACAACAAGATTTTTTCAAAAAATTTTCTAACCTTCAATTGGATGCGATGCAGAATTTCTTTTCAATGTTGCAAGGTATTACTTTTTATCACGCTATGTTCAAGACTACGATTCAAAGTGGTGGCAGAATATCAATACCAGAAGCTGAAAGACAAGCATTGAAAATTGAAGATGGTGACCTTGTTCAAGTAATAGTAATTCCAATTGAGAGAAAGCACAAGAATAGCTCTAGCAATTGACTTAATTTGACAAGCCTTTGAGTCACAAGCTTATAATTTTATATTAAACTAATTACTTGTTAATTTGAACGTGTTTTAATCCATTGTCCCACTTTTGGTAAAACATTATTTTGTGAATAACTACTTGCAATTAAACCTACATGTCCCGTATGGAATCGTATTAGTCGTTTGTCTTCGCTTGATACCACTTCATTCAAGGGAACGCTACACTCTGGGGAAACAAGATGATCCTCTTCAGCAACTATATTTAGAAGTGGAACATTAATTTTCTTAAGGTCTACTATAGTTTTACCTAATTTTAATTGATTCTTAAATAAGAGATTTTTTTTGTAGATATCATTTATCCACTGCTTTATCGTCTCACCGGCGATCGGAGGGGTATCATACAACCATTTTTCAACGCGTAAAAAGTTCTGTACAAACGAATCATTATCAATATTTTCAACCAGGTTAAAATATTTATTAACCCCTTGTTTAAAAGGTTTTAGTATGGAGTAGACTTCATAAAGTTTTTCTGGAGGTAAGTTACCAATCGCGGATACTAATTTATCAATATTCATCTGACGGGAAATGTTTGCTATAACAGTTGTATCTTTACTTGTATCAATTACAGGTGCAATGGTAACTAAATTCTTAATTTTTTCTTGATGTAAAGCTGTATACATGGCTGACATTGACGATCCCATACAATATCCATGAATAGTAATTTTGTCTGCGGAATTATTATTCTGAACTATTTCAACACAATCATCAATATAGGAATTAACATAGTCGTCAAAAGAGACATATTTGTGCATCCTAGTTGGAGATTTCCAATCAAGCAAGTATATATCAAAACCTTGGGTTAAGAGATGACGGATCCAACTTTTGTTTGGCTGAAGATCAAGTACGTAAGACCTATTTACTAATGCATATACAACTAATATCGGAGTATGAGAAGCCCTTTTTACAAGGCTTCGATAATGTAAGAGTCGATATAATGTTGTCTCACATACAATATCACTGGGAGTATCACCAACAGAGATATGATTACCTCTAGATAGTAGCTCGACGGTCTTTGCTACCTTTGAGAAATCAAATGAATTGTTTTTTTGAGTTTTCTTATCTTGGGTTGGCATTTTTATACTATACCAATAATTTATTTTCGTTCGAGTTTTTCATATTTATTCTTAATAATTCTCAGAGTCTTTTTCATTTCTTGTAGGTCCTTTAGAACCTCATCTAATTCTGATCTCGTTGGTATATTTAATAAATTAAGATTTTTTTCAACTATCTTATTTATATGATTTACAAAATCAAGTTGCTTTGAGTATACTTCATTGTATGCTATAGCAAATTCTTTGGAGGAAAAAAGAGAACTATAGGCTTCTTCGAAGGCATCAATTACCAGTAGTCTAAATTTTTCAGAATTTGCATCGTTCAAATTCGGATCGGCTTTAGATTTGAGAATAACGTTTCCAACGGCTTGGAAATGGGTTTTTGACATTTGCAGCCAGTAATTTGATAGATACTTCTGCAGATCCATTAGGATCTTATTCAACGATAGCAAATCTTCTAGGTATTCGTTGTAATCCTTAGTCAGGGCATTAAACATCCCCAGAGTAGGAAAATTTTGTAATTTCTTCCATTTTTCAAAAAAATCATTTTTAGTGAAATCGTTCGAAGTATTATATTCATCTTTCAACGCCTTATTACCTATTTAATATCTTGATTATTTGGTATATTTACTTTAAATAAAAATTACCCTAAATATTCTCTTCATTTATATGAGACACCAATGGACAGGGGTGGATATTATTCTTAGATTATTCGATTTAGTTTTGTTATAATTTTGGATGGTATAAATACATATTCATTATCTTGAAGGAGTTTTTCCTAGAATTCAAAGATACATTATGTAGATTAATAAAGACTATTGTTGCAATTAATCTGCATGAGATTTATGGACATATTTAGGAAATGGAGACCAAAAGGGAAGATGTATAGTCTCAGATGTAATCAATGTGGGAAAGGTTTTCTATCCAGTTTCGCACTTGAAGCTCCTGTATGTGGAAAATGTATGCAAAAAATAAAATCTTCTGATTCAACAATTGATTATGATAAAAGATGTGCTACCTGCGGTAACATGGGAGTAATACATGCAAAATCACAATGTTATTCATGTTATTTTGGACTTCAAAAGCGATAATAGTTGTTAGAAATCACATGATTATATCGAGTTTTAATAAACCTAGTAACAATTTCAATAGATTATATACATATGCTTTAGTTCTTAGAATGGAATCGGACTAACTACTAATATGTGATTGGTGAACTAGGTTCATTTTCCTACCAAACCAGAGATTGGAGATTCCGTTAAATGATTTCATTTGTAGCAGCTTCATTCCCGTAATTTTTTCTATTTTTGTCAATCCAGTCACGTCAATACAATAATTCTTTGCTTCAACGACAATAAATTCTAGGTTTTCCTCCCTTACCGTAACATGATTATATTTTAGTAAATCGCTTGAAACGACAGTATGTAGTATCCAATATACGCATTCGTCTATTTCTATTTGCATTAGTTGATCTATATGATACAATTTTGATATCTTTTAAGAAATTAGATAATATCAATTAGAAAAAATAATAATAATAATTACTAGAAAGAAACTATCTAATAAATAGAGTAAGGAAACAATAAATTTTAAGATAAAATAACTCAAAAAGTAGCGAGTTAATACATTAATTCATTGGCAGTAGACGACAACGAATGCAATATGATTGATACTAAGAATTGCTAGGCACCACTAACGACTATTTTCTTTTCACTTTAGTTCTCGTCTTATTCAGTTTTAATAATATTATACCTGCTATCCCCCATAGAAATGCAGAGCTGAGATATTGATGAAAAAACCAGGTTATTCCACCTCCTATTGCAAAGCACGCTCCCAAAATTCCAAGTACTTGTCGTTGTTTTACCATAACCGTTTAATCTCCCCAAAAGCTCGTTGTTCCATATTGATTAAATTATCTTGTAATTAAAGAATTGTATAAAAAAATTTCATAGGTCTTGGTAATGCTCATTTTGTCGAATCTTAAATATATTCATTATTAGTTAAAAATATGTGAAATTTTCAAGCTTCTTATCGTTCAATCCTTACTTTAGTCGTATCACTAGCATTAGTAATTTCTATCAATCAACTTAATACCCATACAGAATTAACAATCCAGATATGCATCATTGGCAAATGCAAAATTGACTCGTAACATCAGGAATATCGTAGCCAAAAAACATGTTTTAATGACTATTTCAGTACAGATATGCTGCCTGCTCATCGACTGATTAAGTAAATTTATTTTTACATGATATACAAAATCAACTACTCAATTCTAAGCCTAGCAATTGTGGAAATTGAAATACCTAATGGATCTTGTGGCACGATGCTGAGATGTCGTTTTCTTTTACATTGCTATCGCATTTTTCCTTATCCATACTACAAATTTTAACGCTAATTCCATCTTTACCTTCACCTTTCGCACAGTAAGGAGGCTCCGACGAATCATCCTCCGCATAGCCTATCATCATGCTCGAATCGATAATTGTTATTATTAAGAGGCCGAAGATTGTAATTATTGATAGAATACGACTCATAGCTAATGTCTAGACTCTAGGTTATTTAAGGCAAACTCTAGGTGTATAATTTTTACAACCTACTCAACATTTATTGTCGTTAGAAGTAGGACCTCAATTTTTAATAAATTTGATAATTACTCATAATTTGGAGAGATTCACGAGATTTTTACCTAATCAATAAAAAAGAGTTCCTGGAAAATATTTGTTGATATCAGTTACTAGATCAAGATAAACTAGTAATCCAACACTTTTGACCTTGGTATCGCCAAATCATTAGAAATTTTTGATTAAATAAGTTTACAATCTTGAGATTCTAACTGTTACCTTGTTCAGTCTCACAGCCTC
>DATADQ010000221.1:0-2045 GCA_036258455.1 Nitrososphaeraceae archaeon
GAGGCTGGTGCTTACAAGGCCTTTTATGAATTGCTATCTGAGAGAGACAAAAATATTGGAAGAGAAGATAAGCCGATGTTTGATATTGTTGCTGGCACTTCTATAGGTGCAATGAATGCCTCTGTCCTGGTAAGTTATGTGAAAGAAAAAAAGACCTGGAAACGATCTGCGGAAAGGTTAATTGAATTCTGGGAATATTTAGCTACTGAATCAAGTATCGATAAAATTCCGGGTTTTACTGAATGGTGGAATTATTGGCACTATCTTAATAGTGGCGTGGCAAGTAGTGAATCAGCTAGAAGATATTATGGCACAAAGCGGTTTATATTGCAGGGTGTACCAAACGTATTTACTCCTTCTAAATCTTTGGGAGATGGGAGATTTTTAGATCCTTCCAATACTTGGTATGTTTATAGTAACGAACCTTTAAAAAAATCTCTTGAGAAGTTTGTAAAGTTCCCAATAGCGACCAGTTATCAGAATAAAGAGCCAAGGCTACTTTTAGTGACTTTGGATGTGCAGGAGGGAATCACAGTAGTATTTGACAGTTATGAAAAGGAGGATGGTACCCGCAAAACTGAATATGGGCGGTACGGTACTGAGTTTGCACGGGATCCTAATCATCATGAAGGATACGAACATGTAATTAGATATGAAGATGGGATAGAAGTTGATTTTGTTCTTGCAAGTGGTTCTGTACCTGTTAACTACGATTATACAAAGTTAGTCGTAGAAAATTACAGTAACGAGCATGAAGTTAAAAACAAGAATGAAGAAGGAAAGAAATCCCCGAGTCGATATACCAATAATAAGGAAATTCGCTACTTTTGGGATGGTGGAATTATTGCCAATACTCCACTTAGAGAAGCCCTTGTTGAACACCGCAGGTATTGGCATTATGTTAGAAAATCCGACCCTCCGCTTCTACGTGCTTGTATAGTTAACGTCCATCCTATTAGGCAGGATTATTTACCTTCTAATTATGACGGGGTTATCGATAGAAAAAATGACTTGACGTACCATGATAGGACTTTATTTGATGAAAGAATGGTAATAATGATTACGGATTTTGTTAGGATTATTAAAAGCCTCATTAAACTGGCCGAAGATAATAAGATTAGAAAGACATTAATAGACAACATCTTTGAGCAACAAGCCCTAACGAGGAACTTTATGACCGGCAGGCATTCTACATATGGGGATCTTGTTGAAAATATGATATCTGTCGACTCTGTAGTTAGAATTGAACGCAAAAACGATGTACATACAATATCAAATAAGACATTTGATTTCTCAAATGCCACAGTACAACAGCTAATAAAAGATGGATATGAAGAAGCATTGGACCAAGGAACTAAAATACTGCGACGGTGGGACTTGGAACGGCATAACGAAATTAGTAAATAAGCCCGCGTTAAATACATCCAAGGCAATTTTCAATTTATTCTGTTTTTTGTTTCTCTACAAGCGATATGAGAGATTCGTATGCCCTCGATAGCTGGACATCCTAGTTCTCTTGTACTCTTCTGATGCTACTACAGTAAATGAGCCCGCATGAAAGGCCAATAGAGTTGATAAAAATAGGAACATTTATAGAATATTAATTCTAGCGTTTCTGCTATCAGGATACAAGCAATTTCTACCGTTACCAATATCGCTAGACTATGCAAAACAAAATGGTTCCTAAAATAAATAAACTTAAAGAACTTTTTGATTTATTGCATTGAACTGATTCAGCCATTAATCAAATCGTCCAATTGCAGAGAGAAACCCACAAGACAGTTCAGCACCGTAAAAATTGGCAAAAACCGTCAACCACCGTTTCCGGCGAATAATGCTGCGCGGTAGATTGGCATCATCATACTTTTACCTTAGGTAAGAGGTGCGCCTGAGCGATCAACCATACCTTATCTCATTATGATTGTTGCCTACTTATTCGATGCAAAATCAGAAGAATAATTAATGTGAATATAGGAATCAGAAGCATCACCGAGGCAAACAACCACACATTCTTTGAGATTAAACTAAATGTTTGAATACCAAGA
>DATADQ010000222.1:0-9080 GCA_036258455.1 Nitrososphaeraceae archaeon
GTGGTAGAGTCTTATCAGTTACCTCATTGGATGATACCCTTGAAGGAGCTAAAAATAAATGCTATTCAGTTGTATCTCAAATACACTGGGGCGAAAATGAAGAATACTATAGAAAGGATATTGCGTTAAAGGGTATTAAATATATTAGTTCCACTTTCAGTGATTAAAATATCTATTTTTTTATCATATTCAAATATTGGAATACGACTTTTTACAAATTGAAAATCGTATGCCAGCCCAATGCATTTTGAAAATTTTTTATTTGTCAAGTATTTATCATAATAACCATAACCATAGCCAATTCTATATCCACAGAGATCAAATGCAATTCCAGGAATAATTAACAGATCTATGAAATCTACATTCCCATTTGTTATCTTTGGTTCTTTAATTCCAAATCTGTTCCTGTCGAAGGAATCTTGGTTGAAATCCTTTTGTTCTACAATATAATATTGAATGTGATTAGTTACAATACGTGGTAACAGCAATGTCCTTCCTGAATTCAAAGCATGGTTAATTATGTCCATTGTTTCGACTTCTGAGCCAATGGGAAGATAAAGCCCAATAGAATTGGATTGGATAAATTCGGGCCTTCTGATGACATTCTTTTGAATTAATTTACTTTTCGTTGATATTTCAGATTGATTCAAAGAATTTCTCCTGTGAAGAATTTCTTTTCTTAAAATTGATTTCTGTTCTTGATTGCTTAATTTCATCGTTCTATTTATTGCTTATTTTGTTTATGAGAGTTGCAGCTAGCACCGTATTTTTTAATAGCATTGTAACAGTCATTGGTCCTACTCCACCAGGAACAGGAGTTATGTAAGATGCTTTTTCTGAAACCGATTGAAAATCTACATCGCCTTGAATTTTTCCATTCGCTCTGGATATTCCTACATCAAAAATTACAGCGCCATCTTTGACCATATTCCCTCTGAGAGTAAATTTTTGGCGATTCCCAACTGCTGTAATGATACAATCAAAGCTTGTTAATTTATCTTCCAAATTTTTTGATTTTGAATGGAAAAATGTTACAGTAGCGTCACGATCCATTAGTAATATGCCCAAAGGCTTTCCAACCAAATTACTTCTATTTATGATTGCCACATCCATGCCTTTAACATCGATGTTGTAAAAATCTAGTAATTCCAGGATACCTAGGGGAGTACATGGTATGAGTTTTGGATTCCCTTCAAAGAGGAGGCCTAAATTATGGGCGGTTAATCCATCGACATCTTTTTCGTAGTTTACCATATTAGTGATTGATGTTTCAATATGATGTGGCAGTGGAAGTTGGAGAAGTATTCCATGAACACTCTCATCATTATTTAATTTATTTATTGTGCTGACTAGCTCATCTTGTTCTATATTTTCTGGTAGCCTTAAATCCCTTGTAAAAATTCCAACAATACTTGACGCGGTTTGTTTATTCTTGACATATGTTGCAGATGCTTGATTATCGCCAACTAGAATAGTAGCTAAGGAAGGTCGAATTCCTTTATTTATCAGACTTGACACCTCGTTTCTGATTGTCTGTTTTATTTGTTGAGAGACTAGGATTCCGTCTATTAATTTGCTCAAATATTCTAAAAATTCACTACGTCATTTTTTTGCTTTACTGTATTTTCCATTACATTTTTTTTAATCACTGTTAGGTAGTGATTACTTTTCTGCCTTCAAAAAGTAACCTTCTTTCAGAAAAAAGCCTTACACAGTAAGGATATAAAATATGCTCCTGTTCAAGTATCCTGTCCGATAGTGTCTCATAAGTATCATTGTTCAATACTAACACATGCTTTTGTGCGATAATTGGTCCAGAATCCAATCCTTCATCAACAAAATGAACTGTACATCCCGTTACCTTTACTCCATAATCTAACGCTTTCATTTGGGAATTAAGACCAGGAAATGATGGCAGAAGTGATGGGTGTATATTCATGATCCTCATTTTGTATTTTCTTACAAATTCTGGACTTAAGAGGCGCATATAACCAGCCAAACATACAAGCCCATTATCAGGATTGACATCGTATTTTTGTAATATGTTTACTATTTGCTTATCGTATTCCCAACCTTTTAAATTATTTGAAAGTATGCTTGTAGGAAGTCCGAATTTTAGGGCTTTTTTGAGACCTTCTGCTTCTGGTTTGCTGGAGATTACTATTTTTGGACATACGTTAGTGACTTTGCCTTCTTTAAGATAATTTAGAATTGATTCCATATTGCTGCCTCTACCAGAAATCAAAATTCCAAGGTTTATCAATTGCTGCTATTGTGTATGCTTGATATTCTTAAATGTAGTGAATATGTACTGAAAAAATAAATATTGTCAGTTGCCTGAACTGATATAATTCAATTTTCGAATTATTAACTTGTTACTATCAAGCGTTTCAATTGTTGATTTTATTGAATATCAGCCCACAAGGCGAACTGTGACAATGGACAAGACTGCATACGTAACGGACTGGTTTGTCGAAAACAAAGGAGATCAGATATTTATTTCAAGTTCAGAAAAAGTCTGGCAGTCATATCCTCATTTTGCATGACTGTATCTGAATTTGTCGAGTTTTATTAGTTCATGATAAGATCCAAATTGAGAAGTTTCTGCCACATCTAACAACGATTCATCTTCATTGTCCTTTCCATTAAAGACTTTTATTATCCCATAAATCGAGTTTCTCTGCGCAGGTACTCTCCCAGCAGACGTTATTAATGATCTAATTTCCTTTGGTTTCATTATTTGACCAAACTCCGATCCAGCCGAGGTCGAAATGCTTTCATTTATTAGAGTGCCACCAAAATCATTTACTCCGGCTTCAAGAAGTAGTTGAGACATTTTGGCACCTTCCTTAACCCATGAAACTTGAATGTTATTTATGAAATTGCTGAGCATGATCCTTGAAACTGCGTGCATCTTTATTACGTCGTGACCTGTCGGACCTGGTGAGATCGCTTTAACAAGATTATTATTATACATTGGAGCTTCTTTGTGTACAAAACTCAATGGAACAAATTCTGTAAACCCACCTGTCTGTTTTTGAATCGATCTTATCAATTCTAAATGTTTGGCCTTATTTTCCGATGTTTCTACATGACCATACATTATTGTTGATGTTGTAGGAATCTTCAGTTTATGCGCTGATGTAATCACATTAATCCAATCAGCTACTGAAATTCTACCCGGAGAAATCAGATCCCGCAAACCCTGATCAAGAATCTCTGCCGCTGTTCCAGGTAAACTTCCTAGGCCTGATTCTTTTAACATACTCAAGTATTCTCTAACAGATAGTCTTGATCTGGTGGAACCATACAAAATTTCTTCAGGAGAAAAAGCATGAATGTGTATATTTGGTAACTCCTTTTTTATGGCCTTACATATATCGACATATAAGAAACCATCCATCTTTGGTGGTAAACCCGCCTGAATACAAATTTCAGTCGCTCCTAATTTCCATGCCTCTTTTGCTCTTCTAACAACTTCTGATATTGGGAGAAGATAACTCTCCTCATTTCTAAAATCCCTGCTGTAGGCACAAAAACCACATCTTTTGATGCAGACATTGGTAAAGTTGATATTCCTATTGATAACATAAGTTACCTTGTCACCAACGCTTTTTCTCCTTATCAAGTCAGCCACCATTGCAGTCATGATCATTTCGGTCCCTTTTGTGTCAAACAATTCTACGGCTTGTTTTGTGGAAATATTTTTGGATTCCAGCGATTGATTTAATATATCTGAAACAACTGGATCTATCTCCTTCAACATAGAATCAAGAATCAATTTAATTCCTCCTTGACCAATCCACTACTGTCAGTTAGTGGGGTAATATAGCTCCAAAGATTCTTTGGGATAAACTCTCTTTTGTTCAAAATAAATTCCGGATAAATTGCAAGTCTTCCTCTAAATCTATAACCTGCCTTTTCAGTAGCGCCTTTAACATCTTTAATATCAGGCCATGGAGACTCAGGATTTACAAAATCAATCGTTAAAGGAGATATCCCGCCCCAGTCATTGATACCTGCGTTGATATAAGTAGAATAAAGTTTAGGGCTAAGATTGGGCGGAACCTGAATGTTCATATTCGGCATGATGATCCTTGCTAAGCAAATAGTCAGTAAAAATAAATCATGTGATGGGGATAAAAAGTTCCTCATTTTAGTATTATATTTGGGTACGTGGTTTTGCATTATAATCTCCTGAATATTTCCATATTTACGATTAATTTCCCTAATAACTATCAATGAGTCAATTGTTTCTTCTAACGTTTCCCCGATTCCTATAAGTAGCCCTGTTGTGATAGGGATTTTTAATTTACCTGCATTTTCAAGAACTCGAATCCTGGCTCTTGGATTTTTGCTTGGCGCAAACTCATGTGGCATATTTTTGCCAGAAAGCCTTTTGCTGGATGTCTCTAGCATACAACCAAGGCTTACATTAGATTTTTTGAGTATTGAAAGTTCATCATAATTCAAAGTACCTGCGTTAGTATGTGGCAACAGTCCTGTTTCTTCTAAAATCAAATTACTTACCTGTTCTATATATTCAGTCGTTGATGAACAATCGTATTTTTTTAGCCATTCCCTAAATTCTGGATATTTTTGTTCTGGCCTTTCTCCTGTAACAATTAAAGCCTCTGTACATCTTAGACGTTTTCCCAACCTTGCTATGCGTAACGCTTGATCTTTTGTAAGAATTGACAAATCATAGTCTGATAATTCCTTTTTATAAGTGCAGTATGAACAGGTGTCCCTGCAGAGATTTATCAAGTTAATGAATACCTTTCTAGAATACGTAATTGGACCATTTTTACAAGTATTCCTTATTGTATTCGCTAAGCTACATATCGATTTAGTGTCATATTTTTTTATAAGCTCTAATATTTCTCCTTTTGTAATCGGATAATTCTGTATTCTCTGGGTGAATTCATTCATTGTCGATAGATCTATTCCGTCCAGCTGAGATTTCAAGGCCTTATTATTATTGTTGCGCATTATTATTAATAATTTGTTTCAAGGTCAATTACTTCGTTTATTAACGTAGTCTAAAGACAATTATGATTAGTTTGCTAACAAGAAAATACATGACTCAAGCTAGTCACAGTTGAAATTTTCCGACGATGTTGAGTCAGTTTTATAAATGAAATGGATTCTGTCTTGTACTGACGAAATAACTTCTATCGCGCCACTTTACTACTCTATTTCCTTTTGAATCGAATGCAGAGATTAAGAAACAAATAGTTATTACGATACATCCTAACACAAAACCAAGACCATAAATTGATTTTTGTAATAGACCAAAATGAGATTGTATAACAGCGCAGGTAAGCAATAGAAAAATTGTTATTATATTGACTGCCAGTAGAATTCCGTCGAGTGGAGAATCTGCAAAATAATATACAGAAAAAGGTAAAATTAGAAGTGGCTCAAGCAAAATAAAAAAGATAAAAACTGTAACCATCAATGCTGATTTTTTCTTTTGTGTCTGTAATGGTATAATTATGCGACGCAGCGCATGCCATAATGAGCGCGGATTCCGTGCCCATAACGCCTCTATATAATTTTCACCTCTGACCAGTCTTAATTTCATTTTTTGTTCTTTTACTCTACGCCCTAGTGCTCCATCTTCAACTAACTCTTGGCGAACTTTCTCATGGGTACCAATTTTTTCATAGTTTTTTTTCGATATGAGGTAAAAACTACCAAAAAAATAGCCGATCTTATTCTTTGGATTGTTTACACGGAGTGGTGAATATCTTGAATGCAGAAATACAGACAGTACTGGTAATGTGAATTTTGTAATTATGTCATAGCATAAGAGCTTAGGAACTACTGTAAGTGCATCTAGTTCGTCGTGTATCATTGTATTAACTGCGGATGACAACGTATCAGGTTTGTGCACGGTGTCAGCATCAGTAAACAAAAGAATTTCTCCAGATGCTTTTTGGTATCCTTGAAAACATGCCCAATTCTTTCCAATCCAATCATCTGGTATAGGACGAGCTTTTACTACTACCAGTCTAGGATTTTTATTAGATAATTCTGAAATAATTGACAGTGTCTTGTCTGTAGATGAATCATCGATAGCAATTATTTCATAGTTATCATAATTTTGCGATAACAAGGACTGTAGACACTTAGATATTGTTTCTTCTTCATTCCTGGCTGGTACAACAATACTAACTTTAGGTTTTGATTTTACACGATATCTTGCCGACCACTCTAATTTTGGTGATTTTGAAATTGACCATGTAATTAAAACAAGAAAGTACGTCCAACAGGCAAGGATACCAATATTGATTGCAAGTAAGATGGCAGCCAGTGCTATGAAAATCAATTGGTATTGTTATTTTATTCGAAATATAGACTATACGCTTTAATTTGATAATGATATGTATTGCATCAGATTGACCTCTTTAGCTAGATTAGTGATTCACGGATATTTTTTACATTACTCTGTAACTGTGTATCTAAAAACTGAATCACACACCTAAGATCTGCTTCAGTAAGGCTCTGTAATCTACATTTTCCTTGCTACTCCCTGGTGCAGGTAATTCGAAAATTAATGGTATAGGACGATTGGCCCTGATATTCGTAAGTTGAGTCCGAATTTCCTTTCCAATGTCTTCACTTATGAGAACAAGTCCTACATCGCTGACTTTATCTAGGCTGTTGATATGCTGAAGAGCTTCGGATGGAGACTCCACCTTAATGCCTTCAACGCCGGCAAGTTGAAAGCTTGTTACAAAAATTCTACTTCCAACAGCCATTATTCTCAATTTGACCTAAAAACCTATTCAAATAGTTCTTTTTAATTCTTTGTATAACGAATTTCGTAAACGGACATTCTAACTGTTTTAACATTACAGATAAATCATGGCCTTTTATCACTTTCAACATTGTCTGATAATCAAGATGCAAGAATATTGTACGTTCTACTTGATGGAATTGGTGATCTTCCAAATCCAAACTTGAATGGTCAAACTCCACTGGAGGCTGCCAAAACTCCAAATATTGATTCGCTGGCAAGAAACGGGAAAATGGGGCAGGTGATAAGCGTGGGAAAGGGAATATCCCCTCAATCAGATATCGCAGTATTCAATATGCTCGGTTATGATTTTCAGGGAAAAAAATATGCGGGAAGGGGAATAGTAGAAATAATTGGCTGTGGTGTCGATTTCCGTGATGGAGACCTCGCCTTAAGAGGTAATTTTGCAACTTTAGATAGTAATAGGATAATCGATAGGCGCGCTGGTCGTGATATTGTTAAGCAAGAAGCAAGCAATATCTGTGCATTCCTGGAAGACAATATGAAATTTGATGATTCAGATGTTTCAGTTAAAATAACTCCAACTATCTCTCATCGTGTAGTTGTTAAATTTAGACATAACAAAAAATATCTCTCTGATAAGATAACTAACACCGATCCTGCTTATGGTAAATTGAATGGCATAGGTATTGCTAAAACTGAAGTTGAAAGTATGGTGGTTCAGGAATCCCAATCAGAGGACAATTCTGAATCATCGATCTTGTCAGCAAAAATTGTCAATGAATTTACTCGTAAATCTATTTCTTTGTTGAAGGATCATCCAGTAAATCTTAGCCGGATTTCGATTAATAAGAAACCAATGAATGTAATACTGTTACGGGATGCTGGCAACACCGTCCCTAACCTTCAACCTATTAATGAGAAGTATGGAATGTCTACCTCCTGTCTGGTCGATATGCCTGTAGAAATTGGTATAGCTAAAATAATTGGAATGGATCTATTTTGTTCACAAAAAATTGATGATTATAAACAAAAAGGAAAGGAGGTTGCAGAAATTCTCAATTCGTATAATCTTGTATATGTACACATAAAAGGACCTGATGAATACGGACATGATGGCGATGCATTGGGCAAAAAATCTAATATAGAATTGATAGATGAAGAATTCTTTGGCATGTTTTTGAAACACGTAACTAAACATCATGTAGTGGTGATTTCCGGCGATCATTCCACTCCTTGTGTTAGAAAGTCACACACAGATGATCCAATTCCCTTATTGATATCAGGAAATGGTATCAAAAGTGATGGAAGTCAACGCTTTACAGAATCATGTGGAAGTAAAGGTTCCATAGGTACACTAAAAGGGTCAGAAGTAATTTCAAGTGTATTGAATATGATACTTACACAAAAAGACAAATAGAAGTCTAATTTCGTTTACTTATTTATTGTTGTGCTCCAGTCAAGATAATCTTGCATTGTTCGCATACTTTTTCATCAATGTTTCTTTCAAGACTATGATGTGCATCACAAATGATAAGCGAGTAACGCATGTAATTGCAGAGCGCGATAAATTTCGATAATGTTTTTGCAGTATATGCTCTATTGGTAGATAGATCGTCACCAATTTCTTTGATCATACTCATGACTTCACTCAGTGACATTAATTTTGATATTAATTCATTATCACCACGCGTGCCTCTTAGATAGTTGCTTACTGCTGCCTGAGTAATTCCCAGCAATCTAGCTACCTCCTCTTCCTTTAGTCTTTTTTCAATCACCAGCTCTTTTGATAATATTGCCCTTACTGCGGGAATTAGTAATTTAGACTCAATTTCTGATGGAAGTAGCATTAGGTGAACCTAAATATGGCTTCTTAAATATATATAGTTTTTTTTGGTTAGGTAGAAAGTTAAGAACTATTATGAGTCTTTTGTAATTATGATTAATGTTTCAATTCAATTTCCATGATACACAAACATTTTTGGAACAGGAAGTCATTATTATAATTTCATTATTTTGATGTAATGTATTATCACAGCACTTGGATTAAAAACTATATTTATTAATACTCCTGATTATTATTGACTAGATATTGCAAAAATTCGACGATTTAGACATGAAAATATTGTCAGAACTATGTAAGAATGCTAATATTTCTGTACCTCGATTAAGCAAATTATTATCTACAAATTCTTCAGTTCTGTATAGTAGAATTAAGCGACTTTACAAAAGAAATTTGATCCAAAAATCTACAATAATTGTGAATGAACCTCTTTTGGGAATAAACGTCAAGGCCGTAGTTGGGATAAATAGG
>DATADQ010000223.1:0-8790 GCA_036258455.1 Nitrososphaeraceae archaeon
GCCAAAAATATCTATATCACTGGAAGTGGAACAAGTTATCATTCTGCATTACTCGCAAAGCAAATTTTTTCAAAATCAAAGATTCACGTCGAAACTATAATGTCAAGTGAATTTCAATATTCATCTGATTTGTTGGATGAAAATTCAGTTCTACTGGCGATATCTCAAAGCGGTGAAACTGCTGATGTAATCCAATCTGTAAAATCTGCAAAGCACATGGGTGCTAAAGTCCTCTCTATAGTTAATATTCCTACTTCCTCTCTTGCAAGATTAAGTGATTCTTATCTCGAAGTAAATTGCGGGCCGGAAATAGGAGTTGCTGCAACCAAAAGTTTTACAAGTCAAATAGCTTTGTTGTACTATGTCGCGGATACAATTGGAAGAAAATCAAATGGGATATCGACTAGTAAAGAAGCTTTGATCAAAGCCGTAAGTCAAGTTTTAGAATTGGATTCACAAATTGAAAGAGTTGCAAATCAAATAAAAGGTTCAAAAGATGTGTATATACTTGGTCGATCTCTACATTTTCCAGTATGTCTAGAAGGAGCATTAAAAATTAAAGAGTTATCATATATACATGCCGAAGGAATGGCAGCAGGGGAATTAAAGCATGGTCCTTTAGCACTAATAGATAACAATAGTATAGTGATAGTCATAAACCCAAATGATTCTACTTATGGTGACACTTTATCAAACATTCATACGATAAAATCAAGAGGCGCAAAAATAGTTGGTATTTCAAACAAGGAGGACGCATTATATGACTACCAAATAACCATTCCATCAATAAGTGAATCTCTTTATCCTCTGATCGAAGTAATTCCACTTCAACTTTTAGCTTACTATCTTTCAATTTGTAACAACGCAAATCCTGATTATCCACGTAATCTTGCAAAATCTGTAACGGTAAAATAGTTTAGATTTTTTTGCAATGCACTATGAAACCAAACCTATGATTAAATCATAGCTCTTTCACACCATAAGTTTTTCAATACTCCTCTCATACTCTTTTTCAACATTTCTCAAAAAAGTAGCCCTATCAAGAAACTCATTTGATTTCAATAGTAAAGTAATCAAGGCGCCACCTGATCCTACTCCTTCCTTTACCACTCCTCTATCATACATTACTAATCCGCTTTTTGTAGATCTATCCATGCCCGGATTTACCGATAGTATGGGAACATCTGGAGAAATTGTCCTTACAAGAAATTCCATGTCTGAATTTTCATCGTTTGTGACATACGAAGTTGTTCCTAGGCAAATGTTTCTTAATGGCACATTCAGAGAAGACATGAACGCAAGAACTGCAGCCATTTGTGTACCTCCCGCAAGCATCACCCTGGAACCGGATTGAATGATACCACTTGCAATTCCAGCTACTGCCGGTATCATTGGGTCTCCCAACAATGATACTATCTTGAAAGGATCTTTCAAATTTAATATTTTTTGATTTTTTATTGCTTCCTGTACTACACGGATCTTCAAGTCATGTGGATTTCTCGGCATACTGCTGCTCATTTTGTAATTTGCTTCAATTCCAAATCCCGTCAATACGCCCAAAGCGGTAGTCGTTCCACCAGGAATGCTTTCTCCCAAGACAACTAGATCGTTTGACATGGATAATTGATTACCAAGTAATTTGCCATAATCAAATGCTTGGTGTGTTTCAAAGAGCTCTAATGCTGCTTGATGTTGAATATTTCGACCGTGTGCAACTCCAAAGCAAATGGATGGCACTTTGGGGTCAATCTTAGAACCCGAATTTACTATTAGACATGGTATTTTTCCCATTGATAGTGCAGTTCTTGTTAATAGTGCGGGTGTTGGTATTCCATCAGGAGTAGCAGGTACTCCAGAAATCGAAAAGCATCTTCCATGATATAGAAACTCTGAATCTGCTGCTGGTGTGTATTTAATAAGATCTGGATTTGCGCCTGCAAAAGTTATGCCTGGAACTTGACTCGTTTCTGTATATGAAATCACACATACAAAAAAGGGATTTTTGGTCAGAAACTTTTCGATTGCGTTACTTTTCTGGGAACAAGTAATATCAAATAATCTAGACATTTCCTAATCCTCATTGACCATGTACTTCAAGAAGGCTTCTTTGCTTTTGAAATTTAACATTGGGTTATTTGTCTTTTCATTTAATATTGTTGATCTAGGCGTAGGACCGTAATTGTGACCAGGGTATACGACTAATGAATCATCTAATTTTGCAACTTTACACAGACTATCATACATCTTTTCGGGACTACTTCCAGGAAGGTCAACCCTGCCACAATTTCCTACAAATAGTGTATCACCTGTAACAATAGACTCCTTATTGACAATAAGGCATATACTGTCTTCAGAGTGACCGGGAGTGTACATAACCTCTAGGTTAACTTCTCCACTACTAATAATCTCATGATCGCTCACTGATCTGTCTTTTTTTTGAGTGGACTTTTCATGCTGGATTATCTCAGCTTTTGTAATTTCAGCGATGTGATCGTTCCCCAGAATATGATCAAAATGCGTATGTGTATTTATAATGTATTTTGCAGTAATTTTGTTTTTCTCTAAGAAGACAAGGATTTTTTCAAGATCCCACGAAGGATCTACAATGGTTCCTACGCTATTTTTTTCATCATAAACAATGTAAGAAAAATTTAGCATATTGCCTACGGGAATTTGCGCTATTTTCATGATCATACTACCCCTTGCTCAGCTTCAATTGGAATTCCAATCTTCTCAAGATGAACTTTGCCAGTATATGCTTTGTTCCTTGTTAGCCCATTTTTGATTCGATGAAAAGTAACAGTAGCGTCAGCTCTGACGCATTTTTCATGAGATGTCCCATCATTTGGGTCAAGCCCAGAAGGAATATCCACTGCAACAACATATGCATCTGAACTGTTTATCAAATCAATTGCAGATGAATAGGGTTCTCTTATCTTTCCCTTTATACCTGTACCAAAAATACCATCGATAATTATATTTGAATTTGTCACTTTCTGTTTTGCCAATTCGAAAACATTAGTTCCTGTTAGAATTTTTATTGATTTCATTTTTCCGACTATTGACCAGTTGACCATTGTTTCTTCAGTCTTTATATTCTTGGCATCACCAAGAAGTACAATCGTTACATCAACGCCATTGTAGCCTAATAAATGTCTTGATGCAACCATGGCATCTCCTCCGTTATTGCCCGTCCCACAAAAGGATATTATTTTTTTGCCATCAAGGTCAGGACCTTTTTCGGACAAGATAAAGTCTGCTAGGCCGTGTCCAGCGTTTTCCATCATGAGTAATTTTTTCATCCCAAATTTTGTATGTCCATTGTCCTCTATTCGGTACATTTGCTCAGAAGTAATAGGTTGTTCTTCTATAGGCATTATTTGTTAGTTCAATTAATGAGAAATAAAAATTATGATCTGCTAAATTTGAACATATTCAAAAAGGCATGATATAGTCTTTCAAATTACATCGTTTGGTCTGACTGTTTCTCAGTTCATAGGTTCTACCGTCGTAGCTACATTTTATGATTGGTAAATCTTTTATTCTAGAATATTTGTCTGCTATTTTATAGTATTCTTGTAACTTCCTGTGCATGTAAACTGTTTTTCCCACTTCTCTAATCCTCTTTTTTTGCATAAATTTAAATGCCAAAATAACATGGGCGGTCTTGTATACCCGAAACATATCTCTTATTTGAAAACATCTTTGGATTTGATCCGACGGAACATAAAGACTATCTGCAGTTCCAGATTTGGCTTCTATCGACAAAAAAATTGATTCCTTATTATTTACGGCAATAATGTCTGGTAAGTTTGCACTCGATCCTCCTAGGCGTCTTGCATTCCATGAATTGGTATTTAATTTTTGAACAAGCACATGTTCAAAACTATATCCTCTATTTCTTCTAATCCTATTTATTTTGGCATAGATGTGTTCCAAGCCATACTGGATATTTCGTTTACTAGCCGGTACCAGCGTCTGGTATGCTTGCGCTTGATACACCAAGATATTTTGCATTCCACACACTAGTATTTAATTCAGAAAGTATGAAACTTTTGAACAAAAATGTCTTGAAATACTATATTCGATCTATTATACTGGCGGGCATACAATAACTTGATTTGTTTAATAACTTATTGAATTTCTGATTGTTCTTAATATCTTCTATCAAATTTCAAATAATTATTAAATATATTGGCAAAGATCAACTCTCTTGATGCTAACAAATGTTCAAACTGATGTAGAGAAAATTAACAAAAAATTCAAAGATATAGAGGAGAGAAGAAATGCAATAATAAAGGGAACTCGTGATGCGACGATACTTTGCAGTAAAGCAATAGTAGCTATGCACGCACACAAAAAAAATGAATCAATTGAGAATATTGAAAGAGCGAAGAAACTGTTGCAACAATTCAAGGAAATGGGGAAGGACGATCTTCAAAAATATTTGTACATAGCGGAGCAAGAATTTGTTGAAGCATATTGTCTTTTTTCAATAATTGAAAACTCCGTTATACCTGGTATGAAATCACTTGCAGTATCTGATATTTCATATGTTATGGGACTCTTGGACTGTATTGGTGAAATCAAGCGAATGATTATAGACAAGATCAGGATGGAAGGCACAACAAATGTCAACACTTTGTTTGAATTAATGGATAAAATTTATGGTATTATCTATCCTCTTGCGGTATATGATAACCTAATGCCTGGGTTAAGAAAGAAATTAGATGTGGCGCGGATACTGATTGAAAATGTTAGAGCAATAATAACAGAGGAAAAGAGGAGAACAATAATGATTGAAAAAATACAGGAATTCGAAAAAAAGATTATGACCTCGGAAAATTCTAAACCCGAGTAACGTTTACGCACATCCCAACTTTATGAACGCATCAGACATGAATTTAGTTAAACTATTCTGCCACACTGGAAAGTAATTTGGTTTTGTAGGGAAATTATGGTAATGATTAACCAATTTCTTGTTTACTTCCGCGGTATGGTTAAGATCTTCTGCTAATCTCTTATTGAGTGCTCCGTGAATAAACATATTGAGCTTTTCTAACATACCAAATTCAGGATGTTCTCCATTTGTAATATTGTCGATATCCAACTTTGAGAGAAAATGTTTCATTCCATAATTAATTTGATCATTTGATAATTTCTGGAGCAACCTCCTAAACACTTCCAGGCCTGCTGTTTTATATCCATAAGCATCAACAAAATCCAAATTGTACTGCCAGAGCGATTCTTCGGAGTAATCATTGGCTTGAATTGATTGCACTGCGACTTTTCCGGCAATTGTCGCTGCTATGATTGCTGGTCCAATTCCCCCAGCATCAAGGGGTTTTGGCATCCATGCTGAGTCTCCTACAAGCATATATCCATTTGCTACAAGACAATCGTTCTGGCGTCTGACAGAAACTTGCCATGTCCCCCAGCTATTGCCATCATCAGATTCACCGTCTGCAATCTGGGGATTTTTTATAACCGGATTCATCTTGACGTAATCATCTATCTTCGTCTTCAAATCCTTGCGTTGGCCTTGTTTCTTATTGTGTTCCTCCATTGCTTTTTGTTGAACTCCAAGACCTATGTTCACTTTATTTTTACCCTTCGGGAAAACCCACGCATATCCCCCTGGGGCAATACTCTGGTCTAGATGAATAAGGCAGTAATCTGGATCAAAGTATGTGTTATCCTCAACTTCATTGTCAAAATTGTAGATGTATCTCCCAGTCGCTTCCAAATCATCTCTGTTGATTTTCCGTTGAATGTGCGATTTAATTGGAAGGTTTGTTCGTAGAACCGAAGTCACTCCTGTGCAGTCAACTACAATTTTGCACGTCCTCTTAAAAACGGATTTAGTTTCTAAATCTTCGCCCTCTACACCGATAACTCTATTGTCATCAGATGTAACCCTTCTCAATGCCAGGTTGTATTTGATATCTATACCGACATTTAGAGCATCATCTAGTTGCTTTTGCGGCAGGACTTTTCTATTTAGAATATATCCTTCTCCATCAAATGATATTGATGTTTCGTGATCTGGTGAGAATGCAATAACCCCCTTAACTGGATGTTCAATTTCTGGATTTTGCCACCTTATTCCTATTCTTGATGTCATGTAGTCAACGCTATTCTTACCGACAGCGTCTCCGCATACCCACCCTGATATAGTTTTCTTACCAAGTTGTGGCGATGGATTTCTATCAGCAACCAGTATCTTAAGAGATTGCCCAGAATAATAAGCGGCAGAAGATGCAACTATCATTCCAGCTAATCCTCCGCCTGCTACTATAATGTCATAATCTCTTAATTCAGATGCCATGAACTAGAAATCAAAAGATAATCAATTGTTAATTAAAGTTCCGAATCTTGATTTAACGTATAAAATGGAGGGAGTGGGATTCGAACCCACGAACCCCTAAGGGACGGGATCCCTCACGGTTGCAAATTTAATCTTGAGTCCTGCGCGGTTGGCCATGCTTCGCTATCCCTCCATCAACACTGTCACTCTGTCCTCCTTATTTCACCTTTACTGGTAAAAAATGTCATAATTTACAAGTCTAGATAAATTTAGAAAATACAGAAACTTTATTATTAGAATAAGCGTGGTAATTGACAAATGGCGATGGAAACTAAAATAAATCAGTTGCATGCTGGAATGCGAGGAATAAATGTAAAAGGCAAGATTGAATCAGTGAAAGATCCTAGAACTGTAAATTTAAGAAATGGTGATACAGCCCAGGTAGCAGATGCGGTTCTGTCAGATGAGAGCGGCAGCATTAAACTATCATTATGGAACGAGCAAATAAACATGGTAACTGAAGGAGACGAAGTTTCAATTGAAAATGGATATACTCAATCATTTAGAGGAGAAAATAGTCTGAATATTGGCCGTTATGGAAAACTTGTAAAACTATAACTATAATTTTAAGAGCATTCCTAAATTTAGTATCAATAACTTAAATGTAAGAGTTTAATTTATCCATAATTAGCTAATATATCCGAATTCGGGCTGTTTCTTTTGAACCATCTGCTGAACATCTTCACTTAATGCATTTTTATCACCCATTCTCTGTTCTATACTTTTTATCAACATTATTGTATCTTTTGCCTTCTTATCCAGATCTTCCATATTAATATTCAGACCGACGATTTCAAGTAATTTTTTAAGAATAAACTTTGATGCATTAGCATCAATAACATATCCTGATGTTTCCCCCAGCAAACTAATTCCATTTAAGCTGTTTATTTTACCGATACCCAACAGAATACCGTTCATTCCTGAGATACTGCCATTATCTATTTTTGAAATATTGAATGAATTTAAAAGTTTCAATCCATCATCGTCTGTTGCAACGCCAAATATTCTTGGGGTTTCGACAAACATACCTGTTATATATGCACCAAGAGTTATGATCTGTCTGACATCAAAATTTTTAGCAATTTTTATTATTTCTTCCCCTAACAGGTATTCTACTTTAGAACTTACTGGTTGGGCATCTCCTGTGAGAAACAAAAAGTCATGCTTGCTTCCAGTGTCTTTTACATAGTATAGTATATTTTTCATGAGTTCAACAGTTCCGGTATTCTTTATTACGACCTGCGGGGGAAATGAAGTTGAATAAATATCGGCTAGATGTATACTTTCTAATTCGCCTATGAGATGATCTATTGCAAGTTTGCCTACATATCCACTTCCAGGAAACCCACAAATCAAAATCGTAGATCGTAAGGTAGGAAATTTCTTACTAGAAAAAACGGCTTTTATATCTTTTTGAAAAAACGACATTATTTTATAATGTGTAAAGTTATCTTAAATTCTTTTGTTCCGAAATTCAACATCTGCGTGGGATTTAACCAGATTAGGAAAAAAATTACGATTCAAAAAGCAGTTATCCCGTTGAATTTGTCAATGTTCCTCTCAATTCTCCCTCAGGGAATTTCGACGTATGAATATTGATATAGGTCATATTTTGATTCATCAAGTCAATCAATGCTTCTAACTTACTGGCAGCAGGTACTGCTGATGTCATATTAGTCACATTGCCAGCACCAGGTACTGCTGATGTCATATTAGTCAAATTGCCAGCACCAGGTACTGCTAATGTCATATTAGTCAAATTGCCAGCACCAGGTACTGCTAATGTCATATTAGTCAAATTGCCAGCACCAGGTACTGCTAATGTCATATTAGTCACATTGCCAGCACCAGGTACTGCTAATGTCATATTAGTCAAATTGCTGCCAGGAGCCAGTACGGGCAATGTAATATTGGTAGTTAGATTAGCTAAAGGTACCAAGATACTTGAAGAATTTATTGTTCCTTCGACCAGTTTACCATCTACCACTCCTGAAGGTTCGGTTGAGTTTAGTAATGACACAAGCACTTGACCATTTTCTGAATCATCGCCTTTATACAAAAATGCACGCGTAACCTTGTCTAGGGATGTAACATTTATTTTGTATGCGAGACTACTTTCGTTACCAATAATAAGAGCACTACCATAAGATTCGCTGAAAAGGGGTGGTACTTCTCTATCGCCTGTTAAATTTGTTCGAAAACTAAGCTGTCCGAAAGCAACATTACTGATCAAAATCAACATCCAGATAGTTAGAACGATAGCTAGTGAAAACCTTAAATTGCTCATGTTTATTGTTTACGTGTCCCTTATAAAAAAATTATGAAATCTAATGATACGTCAAGATAAATAAAAGACCTTACAGCTAGCGATTTGATAAATCTTGACTGAAAATAATTAGGTTCCATCTTGTCTTTATTACTAC
>DATADQ010000224.1:0-5538 GCA_036258455.1 Nitrososphaeraceae archaeon
CAAATGAAATTGCTTATAGAAATCCACAATATGGAATATTTATGTTGTTCCCTTCGAACTGGACCTTCTCTACCAGCGGACTACCAGAGTATACTCAGGTTGCTGCATTTTATGCTCCATTACAAAATCTTTCTGATCCAATTCCAGCAAGATTTACTATCACAGTAATGAGCTATCAACAAAACGTATCTCTCAAGGAGTATACAAATGCTACGCTTTCCTCACTTAATGAAACGAATCAAATTAATATCTCAAGTTCAGGTCCTACCACCCTTGCAGGACGGCCGGGTTACCAAGTTGTATTCTCTACGTTACCGAATATAGGAAATCCCATTTCATTTGAAATAATGCACTCATGGACAGCAGTAGGCAATAAGATTTATGTTTTTCAATATAGTGCAGAGAGCTCTAAATTTGATAACTATTTACTTACAGTTAATCAAATTTTAGAATCATTAAGAATAGAGTGAATTGAATAATGTCTATAAGCGCTATTTGAGTGGTAACCGATTGCGAGATATTTGATCAATTTAATTAGCGCGTAATAGTTGGGTATTCTAGACGCATATCTAGATCATAAGAATTAACTGATACAAATTATATAAGTCCTAAATGTAGGAAACAGATGGGAACCAATAGGAGAAGGTTAATTATTACATTAGTTCTGATTATAAGTGGTGTTGCAATCACTTATTATTATGTTCCAGTTTTAAAGATATATCCTCCTGATATTTTGACTATGTCCGATATATTTGGTGTATTGGAAATATATCCTACTAAACCCGGAGGAAGAGAATGGTTCATTGATATGAACAAGCCTACTGGGGATCCAGCGTTTGAACCTGGCTCAAATATTACTCGTCAATCAGATGGCTCATGGCGGATAGGCGGGCAACTAGATAATGGCAAATATGTTGGAGAGGTGAGAATGGAGGTAAGACTTCCTGGATCTGAAGAGTGGAAGAATGTCGAAATGACAGGATATGCTAAAGTAGTTCCAACTATGAATCCAAATGATTCTCTTGTCTGGTCCGTGAGAGGAGGACGACATAACAATACTATTCCTTGTGAAGGTACAGCACTAAAAGGTGGAATCAATGTCAATGGTACTGTTTCTTGGATAAAGGAGATATGG
Organism: Nitrososphaeraceae archaeon; assembly: GCA_036258455.1. Taxonomy (GTDB): domain Archaea; phylum Thermoproteota; class Nitrososphaeria; order Nitrososphaerales; family Nitrososphaeraceae; genus TA-21. The sequence continues at coordinate 1,136 of DATADQ010000224.1, forward strand.
CACACGGGAGGTTATACAAGTAAACGAGCTGAATCACAAGTTACGAATTCCATTGTTGGAAGGTGGGTTGGTTGGAAAGTTGTTGTCTACAATATGAACAACGATACTGCAGTAAGGATGGAATCTTACCTTGATGATAAGGCGAACAATCACTGGTTAAAGGTTACCGATTTGATTGACAACGGTGGATGGAGTGCCAACAGCCCAGATCCTGTATTTTACGGCGCTAATTGCGGAAAGGCTAAAGACTACATAATCACAAATGGAGGACCTTTGGCTATCTTTAGAACTGATAATATGACATGGAATTTCAGGGACTTGAGTGTGAGAGAAATTCAGCCCCCTTCATCACCGTGACCAGATGTCAATTTTAATCAATTTTAATCATAAGGCTATCAATAATGAAAAAATCTATAATTAATTTATCAAATTAGATACACCTGAATCACATTCTTGTCCAAAAATTCTTTCATCTCACTATTATGAAGAAGTAGTAAAGATACTTTTTAAAGGGATGCATAATATGAATATCCAATTATTATGGAATACGAAGATTATGGCAAAAAAATGCTCATTTACGCAGGTATTGCAATTGTAGGAATATTTTTTGGTTTACAGGCGATGTTTGGATTTCCTTTATTCAAATCATTTGAAAATGATATTGTTGCCGATTCACGGATTGTAATCAAAGATGCTAGTGGGACTTGTATTCTGGAAGGTTCAGATAAAATCCCAAGGGTAATTCACAACTGTCCGTACGACAAAGAAGACATTGTAATTATAACATACAAGAAAGGTTCACCGGATATAAGAACACATAATCTAAAACCCTGAAATAAAAAACTTCTTTACCTTTTATAATAACAAATATTATTGGTAACATTTGTCGTCTAGTGTACCACAGGAGAGCATTGTTGTAATAAAAATTGAGATCAAGTTTTGTGAGTATTGTGCTACATAGACAGGAGGATATCATCATCCGATACTTGCATTACCAATTCCGAAATATTGATCTGAAAGCTCTTTGTCTCGACTATAATGATTAAAATCCTATTGTGTATCAACTGTATCTATCAATATATCTTTCCTGTAATTGCCGTAATTAGTGAAATTTAAAGTTTATAAATACGATACTCTAACTATATTTTATTCTAATTGTTATATTTAATGTACCACATACTATAGTATGTCAGAAGACTTTGATACTAAAAAATCGACTTGCTTATTATGTGATACAGAGGTTGATCCTAAATCTAAAATTCAGATTTGTTCGACCTGTGCTATAGTTGCAATGTCAGACGAGAATTTTCAAAAGCAAGATTATATTTCTATTCTAGAAAATGTTAATCCTAGACCTATAACTGAGAAAGAGAGAAGAAGGATTCTCGATTTGTATATTCCTGCACGAGAAGAGCGCATATAAAGAATATTAAGGAATATTAATAAAAAAAGGGGAAATAATTGAAGCAATTCCGAAATACTAACATTGTTAGGATAAAGGAGCCCTTTGATATTTTATCAGTTTTTCATAGTCTAGTTGCAGTAACTATTCATAATTTTGGTATGTCAAGTAAATCTAGGTATAATTAATTAACAAAATCTGAAAGCGTTGTTTGTTTTCCTTTACCACTACGCTTTCGACCACTGAGGGTAAATCTAGTCTCTAATTGTATTTGACGATTTATTTTCGCAATATCTACATTTTCAAATGATAATTTTTCCATATCCATATTTTCTCTAAAGGTATCGACAGTTCCTGGCCCATATCCTCCATAGTGATTATTTGCTGCTACTATTCCTGCTTTGACATCTTTCTCATTTTGTTTTACTTCTTTCATCTTATTGGCCCAATTTTTAATCTGTTCAGTTCTATCAATTTGTATTTTACCAAATTGACTTTCAGCTAATCTTCTATCTCCGATTAATCTAAGATAAACAAAATCAGATGTTACTATTGGAGGTGTATATAATCTATCCATCTGACTCCAAACCATTGCAATATTATTCCTCTTAAAAAAGTTATAGGCCAATTCGTTAAACCAGGATGGATGCCTCACCTCAACCGCGTATCTAAAACTTCCTTCAAAGAAAAAATTATAGTTCCTAAAATCTTCTAGTCCTTGTTTAAGTTGGTAGGAAGGAGGTAACTGTATTAGTAATGCTAATACCTTGTCCTTAATTGGCTCCATTCTTTCATAAAATAATTCCAAATCCTTTTCTACATGTTTGAATCTTTTTTCATGTGTTATTATTTTTGGAAACTTGGCTGTAAATCTAAAACTATCTGGTGTTCTCCTTCTCCAATTTCTTACCATTAATTCACTAGGGATATTATAAAAAGTAGAATCTATTTCAACATAGTTAAAAATTTGAGAATAATAAGGGAGCCATAATTTATTCTCCATTTTGGATGGATAGAATGGACCCTTCCATGATGTATAACTCCATCCTGAACATCCAACGTAGAGCTTCATTTATTATTAATACAATGATCGGAAATAAAGTCTCTTTCTTTTTAGGTATATTGGGATCGATCACAGTGTTAAAGCATTTTACACCATTATGGACCTCATCAAGATGCAATAATCAACTTGAACCTTAGCAGTAAAACGAGTCAATTTCAGTTGGCTTTAGGTAAAACTTGGATGGAACAACCGGTTCATTCGGTCAAAATTCTGAATATTTTTCCTTGTCCCATAGAAAAAACATACAAATATCCCTCCGGGTCCACTGTAAGATCTGTAATTCCACCGAATCCATCAGCAAATACTTGGATTACTCGCTAAAAGATTACATTTTTTATTCTGTAATTAATCATAACATAATTGAAGCATATGTGATAATTTCTCCGGCTTTAATACTTCTAGTTACCTAACCCGCTGATATCAGATTAGAGTATAATAGGGATTATTGTCATATGTCATAGTAATTTTCTGTAACCTGCTAACTCTTGCTAGACTACCTCTTCTGGTAAAGTGGACGAAGGGACTGTCTCGTTTTCACTAGTGTTATTTTTATCCTTGGCATCTGTGGTTGAATTTGATGTCATGCAAGGTTTGTTGTCCACACAGGTTTTTGTAACACAAGTTCCATTTCCATTGCATATTGTTGTAGAATTTAAAGAAATTGCATCACCGTAATGCGTACTGAAAGTTAACATCGAGAAATACAAAGTTATCAGCCCCAAGGTAACAAAGCATAAAAAGAAAAAGAAATAATTATTTCTAGTCATTTTCCACTGTTTAATAATACTAACACTTTTTTATATAATTTTTGCGGTAAATAACTAACTATTATAGATACTACACAGTGGTAATTCATTAATAACTGATGGATCCAATTTGGTAATGATAGAGGAATTAGACATTGAACCCACCAGTTTGTATGATGCTGTTTTATGGCACTTAACCCAGTTTTCAATGACAAGATAAATAAGATTACATGATCTAACTTAAGTAAGATTTAAATGCTGATTAGAGCAAGTCTCGTGGAACAAGAACTTGAATAAACCAAGTACATTTACCTTTGTTTTGGTATTCATTACAGGAATAATGGCTTTACTTTTCACAAATACCGGGAACATAAATCACATAGCATTTGCCGGTCAGGGGGAAAACAAATTCAATAAAGATGATTTCATGATAAAGGATTATGGTATTGGAGATGATAGAAATCCATTTTTAACCGTGGAAGGGGACGCTGGGAGAACAATACCACAGGAAGAAGATACAGGATATGCCTATGTATTTCTAACAGATAACGGGACATACGCTGTAACATCAGATTGGATGTATCCTAAATGGCATACACACAGAATAACGCTTGATGAGAATAACTGTATCGGAGCAATTGATATGAAGGGAGGGGCCGAGGTTGGCAATTTGGTTAAAGTTACAAAGACAAATGCAACAAAGGTTGACAAAGTCATGACCGCCGAATTTACCATCAACAATCATGACGGATCAATCTGTGCGAGTAAAGTATTCGATTCTGTTCCATAAACTTTTTTTGAATTTACTCTGATTATTATCCAGTATTGGCATTTTGTGACAAAATTGGTTATGGACTAGATTGTCTCTAAGGAGAATTCAGATTCATCAAAAAACTAAACCTCCAGACCATGAAAAGAGAGGTCAGTGGGAATTGAACCATGGATAGTATAGGGCTGGTCGACTGTGAATCATTTTTGACACAATTTTAGGATTTACAAATGATACTCAAGACGCTTACTTGCTGGTTTATTACTCTCTAAAATTCAATCCCGACTCAAGAGCATCTAGTGTGTTCTAATTTATCCTCAATAAAATAGATCATATTTCAAAATTCTATTGGGGCAGTATTCTAAATACCTTGCCTTGTCCAATAGATACTATATATAAGTAACCATCCGGACCTACTGTGAG
>DATADQ010000225.1:0-1769 GCA_036258455.1 Nitrososphaeraceae archaeon
TATTCTATGATCTTGAATTGCAAACAAATTTAAGAATAACAATAGTAATAACAGTCATTGTCTACTAAGGAAGACAACAAAGAATCTCAAGAACCGGATTATGATGACGACAAAGAACAACTTGAGGAAGAACAGGAAAAAGAGACTGAAGAAAGAGCAAACACAAAAACAACCTTTTGATCCGATAAATAAATCTGCAACTAATAATGATATGTTGATTCTATAAAGCTGGTGTTATTACTACAATTTACCAAAATCGTAAGTTTATTACCTTAATCAATTTTTTTGCAGTCGAATCTAACAATCAGCAACTCCTATTAGACATGAACTTATTTCTGTAATAGCTTGTAGTTAGAATTACTTTTCATAGGTTCATTTAGTCGTAATAGAATTTTTCGAGGCTATTTTTCATGTCTCATAAATCCTTCCATTCCATCCAAAACCATAGAATGATCAATCTCTTTGCAACAACTGCAATTGGTTTTAACACATTCTGATGCGATCTTGTGATCACAGGACGTGCAGGTACAAACGCTATCAATAAATTCTGTCCCTTTGGTAGTATCATTAGAATTCATTTTTCTATGTTCAATAATAAACTATAACAAATTTAATACTTCTAATAAAGGGAAGAAAGTTGCGGCCCCCATCTAATTGCTACTTCTAAAGCCTTCGGATAAACATTACTAGGTCCATTACAGGTCCTATGACTTATTGTTGGATTTTTTTTATCTTATAGTATGAATATTTGCTTTAACCAAGTTCATGATGTCATCAAACGAGGCATTTTTCATGAGAAAGGCATTAATTCTGTTTTCCTGGTTTTGGGCTATCATATTGAATGCAGATCCTCCAACTATAATTGGCAATCTATTGTTATATTTTTGGCGAATTTTCTGAATTAATCTTTCAGCTGGTTTAATATTTTCTACGAGTGTTATGGAGATAAAGATAATATCAGGTTGCAAATCACGCATGTACTCTATAATATATTCCGTAGGAATAGAAGTCGAGATATTGTATACCTTAAATCCCTTGCTCAGCAGAAGTGATTCTATCACATCACAAGCCAAGCCATGTAGCTCACCATCAGGAGTACAAAGTACTGTTTTGCTTTGAGATGATATTCCCGGCGTCCTAATTCTTGTGGTTATTCGTTCATTTATTGCTTTAATCAAGCTAATTGCAGTGTTTGTGCTTGCGTGCTCTGTTGCCACATCCAATTTATCTTGCTCCCACAAGTCTCCAATTCTGTACATTACAGGTTTTAATAGCCTATCATAAAATTCGGTCAATCCAAATAATTTTGAATATTTTTCATAAAGATCAATCAGGTCCCCAATATTGCAATCGGTTAGAAGCATAAACATTTCCTCTTGAATCTTTGAAACCAGCGCTTTATTTTTCTCTTGGTAAGAGCTATATGCTGAGATAAACGCTAGGATCTTTGAATCACTTCTATATTCTTCTGGTATATCTTCAATTGTTACCTGCGAGGTATTACCTAGATATTTTATTATCTTTTGTCGGGACATGTTCCGGTGTGAATCCCATACGCTTTGTACAAGATATGCATAGTTTATCCCTTTTACTTGCTTGTTTCTAATATATACCAATTTGAATTTGGTATCTCCTGTTTATCCCCCATCTTATTTTAGATTAGTGGTAAACCGCAGTCCTCGTGCTAATTTACCAGATTCAATGTATTTTAAAACAAAAATTTTAGGGCTTTACTACCAAATTATTTCTAACCTTTACAAATATCCCTA
>DATADQ010000226.1:0-4893 GCA_036258455.1 Nitrososphaeraceae archaeon
TGGAGTGAGTCAGTCCACACAGATTCCAGGTACTGCAACCTTCTTGAATAGGTGAGGTGATACCACTGCGCTGGCGGGATAATCCGATAGTAATTCCTGAATGTCAATGTTGCTAAGTGCCTTCTTGAACAGTGCAGTAGATTCCCAGACTGCATAGTTGACGAATACGCCACTACCACCAATTCCTCGATGGAGCTGTGTGGAAATGAATCCGGGCTGACTCTTAAAATATGTAGCGTCTTTTTCCCAGGCCTTTAAGAGCTGGTCGGCCTCCTCAGGCTTCACATTGAACCTGTTGATCAGAACGATTGGACCAACGTTTTCTTCTAGTTGTTCTGACAACTTTACGTGTTCATCCGCCTCTACAAATTTAGTCATGTCATTTTGACAAAAGTATCTAATATTTCAATTTTTATTTAGGATTAATCAGAACCCCATTTTCTGGTTCCAGGTAGTATTGCTAAGCACTGTATCTTGCATAATTATACGGTAAGGATAAATCTATCCTCCAAGCCCATGGTAAACTCAGCAGAAACATTCTAGTTCTAGTCTAGGCTTATTTAGTCTCCCACGGTCCATAACCTTTGTCTAATTCCATAATTCCAAGTGCTTCTGCCATGCCGAGTTGCTCCCTAAGTTGAGATAGTAAGAAGAAAACGGTACACGCTTAATAGGAATGGTATTTCTGCTTGTGTTCCCTCAGTTTTCTATGTCCACCATTGATTCTAACTCCACACTTGTCACAAGTTACGTACTTGGAATACGTACCGTCATTTACTAATGGTAATATTTATGCGATTTTAGACTACTGTACCACCATTGACAATTGCACAACTCTTCCACATCCTGAATACAGTGACTCGATTCCTTTGCTTCTAATACTGCTTTACCTAATTCTGTAGGGTCAGTTAATTGTCACTTCTTATTTTTTTTCTTATTTTTTTTCTTATTACTTGATTTACTTTTACCTAATTGCAATTCACCAGAAGATCTTTTCTGAATACTTTTGTGAACTTGAGATATCTGTTTTTGAATTTGGTTTACCTGAGAGCGTATTTGATTTACTATTTCTGTTTGTGTCATACCCGCTCTCATTTGCCTCTGCAGAGCCTTTAGACTTTGATTTACCTTGTTAATTTGAGTCGATTGTCTTTCTATTTGCTTTGAAGTATCAGCCAGGGAGCTCTGGATCTTCATTATGGTTGTTTTTGTTGCCTGTTTTTTTGGTGTCGTTTGTTCTAGTTTTGAATGTTCAACCGTAGACGTTTCTATTGATTCACCTGGTTCTCTCATTGCTTCCGCTGTGGCTGCCTCTTCTATTCCTCCTTCTTCTGTTACCGGTGATATTATATCGCCACTAGGCTGTGGGTCTGTTGATACCTCTTCCTTTTCATAATTAGATAGGTCAGTGTTCTCGTTAATACTTCCCCCTTCTTCTGACATAAATTATACTTGCGTTGTATTAATAATAAACATTGTTTTTCCCATAGATTGAAGATTTCAATTATTTTACCTTCTGGACTCAATTAATGTTCCAATTCGTGTTCATGTTGAGTCTCCTGCAGTTTGTTTCGGTAACACTGCTTATCTAGACTTCAATCAGAAACTACGATTGTTTTCTAAGTTCTCCATTTTTCTCCCTCGATTATTTTTTCTAGATTTTCTACAAAAATTAAAAATGTATCACGACTATTCTCAGTCAGATATATTCCATTACCGTTATTATAGTACCAGTTCGTTTAACTCTCGATTAGAGCTTTTAACTCCCCAAATTTTACGGTTTTAGGTGGTGAGTGTTTACGAAATAAACATAGCCCCATCCATAAATCACGATATTTATAGTGAATGATACAAAAAATTTTTTCGAACAAAAAGTAATATCATTTAATAATCCTAGCAATATCAATTTATTACCTAAGGCTCAAATTTTTGCTCCTCTCTTATCTGATCTTGTAATTAGTGAGTGATCATTTAATGGAATTCAATGGTATCATAAACAAATTGTTGGGATACCAGTTTTAGTACTCGTATCTTTAGATATGCTTGTCCTGTCTACTCCTAGTTTGTAGGCTATCTCTTATTCGCCTAAAGCCTCGGTTACTAGATTAGCGACTTGTCTCCTTCTTTCCTCAATCTGAAACTTTTTAGAATGAATAGTCATGATTAAAACGTGATTTTTTTATGCTCAGTTTTCGGGTATGACTAGCAGCGTTAGCCTGAAAGCATCAAACAACTCATCGCATCTTACCATCCGCTATTTCTTGAACGGTTGGTAGTAAAGGAGAACATTGCCACAGTTGAACGTCTTCGTACCCAAAAGTTTCAGACTAAGTTTGTCTCTTATTTCTTTAAAAAATGGATTACCGCTGCTTAGAATAACAGGATTAAGTATAATTCTATATTCATCGATCAAACCTAGTCGCAGTAGTGTTGATGCAATGTTGGCACCACCAAATAACACAAGATCTTTACCAGGCTGATGTTTAAGTTTCAAGATCTCCGCCTTGACATTTTCTTTAATCAGTGTTGAATTCTTCCACTCGACCTTATCCAAAGTCTTTGAAAGAATGATTTTGGGAAGAGTATTCATCTTTTCAATAATGAATGGATGTTCCTCTCCCGGGTTTCGCGGCATGGTAGTTTTGGGAATTGCAGTTGGCCAATACTCTGCCAAAAGTTGATAGGCAACGCGTCCCAATAAAATGGTGTCAACATTATTCAGTAAATCTGACATGTACTTTTCCATTTCATCGTCCCATACATGCCAATCCAGTTCTTTATTTGGCCCTTCAAAAGAACCATCGAGTGTCAAAAAAATACTTACAATCACCTTTCTCATAGATTCCAGCTTGTTAAATCTATCTTATAACCATGCAAGGGGCCAATAGTATAGTTAATGATTTCCGAGAATGATTCGCTTATACTCTTTTAATGCCAAAGCTGGAAAGGCATCCTAAATCCAGCAAAAAAGTCATCATGTGAAGTTGCTTCCTTATCCATCATCTTGTTCAACTAAGACGACCCTCTCCTCGGAACAATGACAGATTCCGGAGCGTTGATATATCTCATTGCAATTGCTGGAAGAGTCAGCATGGATGAGGTATGAAGAATATTGGGAGAGTCAGCCCAAACACATTATACTCTTGAACCGCCGATGAAACATGTGCTTTTCAGTGTCTATAGGAAGGATAAATGAATTATCGTTTACATAAGAATTTTTAGAATGATCCTCAATATAGAATCGAAGGCATACACTTCTATAAGTAAGTACTAGCTGATAGTCATATCCCTTTGTTAATAACCTCATCCGTGTGTTTTATTATGGCATCTTTTGTATTCTAAATCAAAATCACAGATGTATTGAATGTGCTATCCTTGTCATCCACTCATTTAACCCTCCGGACTGGAATTACGACGGTAATGCAAGTTATGCTGTTCTATCAGTGAAAACAATCATATTTTAAACAGCTATTATGTTGTCTTAGAGACATGACAACCCCAATCTCAGTTCTGTTCTGTTGAATTATCGAATAAGAAATTATCCAGCCGATCGGTTATTTTTCTTATTATAAGATGATGATTTAGCTGTATAGTATTTATTTTAAACAAACATCTGTTTGTGTATGAATATTGGTATAGTTGGTACCGGACTGATGGGATCGCAGATAGCGCTTAGACTTGCACATAAAGACCATAAAGTTACAGTTTTTAATAGAGACAAGTCTAAAGCAGAGAAGCTAAGAAGTGCTAACGCTTCAATTACTTTAGGTGTCGCTAATCAACCATCAGATATAGGATGTAATTGTGATATAGCCTTTATTTGTGTAAAGGATTATGAAGCTGTATCAAAGGTTTCTTTTGAGAAAGGTGGATTGATTGAGAACCCAAAGGAGGATCTTGTTGTCATACAGTGCAGTACTATTGCCCCGGATGAATCCCATAAGTTAGCAGATCTCTACTCAAGCAAAAGGATAAAAATGATTTCAGTTCCAATATTAGGAGGAATATCTGTAGCAGAAAGAGGGGAATTAATATTGATTGCAGCCGGGGCCAGGACCGATTATGATCAATCTGAGTCTATTCTTAAAGACATAAGCAAACAAGTCTTTTACATAGGATCTAATCACAGTACAGCTAGCATACTAAAGCTGGCAGTTAACATTAATATTTCATTAATTGCTCTTGCACTTGCCGAAGGGTTAGTATTTGTAAAAGGAAACAATATAGATCCAAAAATCTTCGTCAAGATTTTTAATTCCACCTACTTTAAAACAGGAATAAGCGAAAACAAAGGATTAAAAATTGCCAATGATGATTATACCACATCATTTCACCTTATGAATATGGTAAAGGATCTAAATTTGGCATTGCGTACAGCACATAATTCAGGTATGATACTTCCAACTACTTCTTCAGCTCATGCTGTCTATAGAGCCTCAGAAGCACTTGGTTTATCGAATTTGGACTATACTTCAGTAGCTTCTTTTCTTCTAAAGCTAAATGGTAACAATACTTTCCGATCAACTGGAAAACAGTTTTCTGTAATTTTTAATGCATTATAGAGTCGATCTCTTAAATTTGTTAAATACTAATGCTGCTGCCATTTTTTTTCTTCTTGGAATTCCTATTATCATTATTATTATTCTTCCTATCTTCTCTATCCTTCATAATGGCTTCCTATGTATAAAGAAGTCTGAATATTGCTTAAGATTTTAAAAACTCCTTTCACTTCTTATTTGTAGTTAGGAAAGTAGTTGCTTATCTTGTTTGCTCACCGGTGGGATACAATACATTAGTATATGTAGTCCTTTATTGGATAGCAGAATACATATTAGAGCTTTTAAACCTTTACGACATCTATTTTTACTCCTCTGTACATGGTATACAAATTAT
>DATADQ010000227.1:0-3444 GCA_036258455.1 Nitrososphaeraceae archaeon
CTCGTAGTGAATTGTTGGTAGGAAAGGAAAAGGCTTTAATGTTGTTTGAAAATTAGTTAGCCAATGATAGATGCTGATTGGAAGGACGGTGTGGCCTTTGGACATCTGATTTTGTTTTCTAACAGTCATCTCATATTTAGCTCCCTAGGATTTTAATCTCTTCTAAACAACTTTAAGAACCCGAATACATAACGGGCCCGTCGGGATACGGCTGAATATACAATCGGAACTGTTATTATTAGTTACTTTATTATCATGAGACTAGCTAGCCTTCACACTCGAAAACGAATTTTACTATCAAATACTTTATTTTCTTTGATTTGTTAAATTCGTTAACTTACAATGAAATTCAGAAAGATATAATCCTAAAATACTGGTGAATGTTACTTAGTGACATGGAAATGGATATCCCAAGTTGGAACCTGTCGGGAGATTGGTTTGATGTTTGTAAATGTAACATTCCATGTCCATGCACTTTCGCACAAACGCCTAGTTACGGTGATTGCGAAGGAGTAATGGCATATCATATCAACAAGGGACAGTATGGGGAAACATCTCTTGATGGATTGAACGTGTTGATATTAGATTACTTCAAAGGGAACATTTGGGCGGGTGATACCAAATTAGATATTGCATTATTTTTTGACGAGAGAGCCGATGAAGAGCAGCGAAAGGCTTTGGATATGATTTTTACTGGGAAGGCTGGCGGATTCATGGGAAAAATTGGCAAGTTAATTGGAGAAGTCCGTGGACTTGAATATGCACCTATCAAATTTGAAATGGCTAAGGATCTCGCCTATTGGAGTGCCGAAATACCAGGAAAGGTAATCGCTAAGGCTGAAGCGTTGACCGGTCCGACGACTCCGCCTGGCAAACGAGTTCAGACCATCAACGCTCCTGGGAGTGAGGTTGGTCCTGGCGCCGTTGCAACATGGGGAATAGCAGTATCAGATGAAGTTAATGCTCCACATGTTCGCTTCGAATGGAAGAGAAGTGGCAGATCCAGTAAGCATTTTCCGTTCGATTGGACCGGTCCATAGAGACAGTCAACGATAGCCCTCTAATTTTAAAAAACAAATTATAATTCACATTTACCAAATTAAGTTACTTTATTCATAACTTGAACTAAAAATCGATACTAGTAGTCAGAGTAAATTGCGAGGTCTGAGGCCGTCGGGGCCAATCCGTTTTTTTCAGACTAGTCAAACCTAGAAATTTTTAATTTCTTTATATCTTTACCTTGCATACATATAGAAGTAGAAATTATTATTATTTTTCGTCAAATAATAAATTTCGCTTTTAGTAGGAATAAAGCTTTTCAAACATTTGATAATAAAGATCATTTGGACACTGCTTGGTAAAAGTAAAAGTTTTAGCATCTCTTGATAAGTACAAACTTCCTACTAGTTATGCTAGATCCATTTATTTAAAAGCGGTCAATAATTTGTCAACATATTCTTTTATCAAGGCAGTCAATTTTTTTCTTACGAATTCCTCTGTTATTTCATTTTTAGTATAACTAAGTTCTACTGGATGACCATCACCTAGCGTCCCTTCTTCAAAAATATGTACTCTATCCTTCCTTGGAAAGAAAGTAATCCTTCTTACAGAGTCTTGTTTTGATATCTGGATAGAATCCTTTAATTCAAATCTTATACCTTCATGTACCTGATTTGGTTTTTCTATGGCACAATTCAGATAGACATTTTCCTGTTTAGTTTCAAGGAATTTTTTATACTCAATCATTACAGGTAGAATAATTTTTTCGATTATTTCACTGAACCCTTTATCAGGATCTAACTCTAGCCCTTTTCTTTTTTTGTTTTCTAGCCTTTGCCGTTTCAGTTTTTTTTCCAATTTATGAAGTGATGGACCTAACTCGTCGTCTAAGCTTTTCAATTCCAAGGAATATTTGATTATCCAATATTATAGTATTTCATGCGGGTATGACATATGATATATTATAATCAGGTGTTCCCTTATTGCAATTTTTCCTAGGAACATTATAAAAGTAGAATCAATCCCTACATAATTGAAAAGTTGAGAATAATACGGCAGCCATCTTTATTTTCCATATTTGCAGGATAAAATGGACCCTGCCAAGATGAATAACTCCACCCTTCGCAGCCGGTGTAAAGCTTCAATTACATGTGTATATTGCGGGTTTTTCAACATAAATCAAGTCAGTGGTTGAACAATTTTGTAGGTGCACTGGAATTATATTTACTGCTAAAATTCAAATAAAAAATGGGGGGCACAATTCATTTATCGGTTAGCAAATATAGCAAGAAATATCTTGAATTTAAGACTTAATTAATAGGAATAGGATCAAATAATAATGATCAATATACTGAGGTCAATTAGTGTTGTTATTGGCCTATTCACTTCTATCCTGTTTCTATCCTATCTTTTAACTGTTAACTTGCAACCATCACTATATTTTGTTGAAGCTCAAAATTCGAGTGCAGGTGGACCTCAAATTAATTCCAAAATCTTTATTCCTACAACGATATCAGAGCAAGCTCAAAAAATATTAAAAAACCTAACAATGAATATACCTTCTTTTTCAATTCCAGACCCTAACGATCTGCAAGGGTGGACTAAATTAAATCAACAACTGGAATCTATGGATATATTTGGTCCTCAATCTGTTATCGATAGTTATCAGTCGAATGTTACATATACCAAACTGGGTGGCGTAGATGTTATAGATGTCAAACCACAGGACTGGGAAGACAATGGTAAAGTTTTAGTATATTTACACGGTGGAGGATACACTTTTTTGAGTGCTAATTCTACATTAGCTGCTGTCATGCCTGTAGCTAATTTAACGGGACTAAGAGTAATATCTGTTGATTATACATTAGCTCCGTTCTCAAAGTGGAATCAAACAACCACTGAAGTTGTATCTGTAATTCAAGCGTTAATAAATGAAAAAGGGTACTTGCTTGATGATATTGCCATATATGGGGACTCTGCTGGTGGTGGATTAGTTGCGGGTTCTGTTCTAAAGATGCGCGATGAAGAAGTTGGAATTCCAGCTGCAATAGTGCTCTGGTCGCCTTGGACTGATGTAACTGTAAGCGGAGATTCATATTACAGGTTAAACGCTACCGATCCCCTTCAACCACCTACTTTGCTTCTAAAGAGTATGGCTAGTGCCTATGCCAATGATTCGGAACAGAAAAATCCGTATGTTTCTCCTGTTTATGGAAATTTCAGTAAACGATTTCCACCTACACTTATTCAAGGAGGCACCTCGGAGTCCATGCTTAGTGACTTTGTCCGGTTATATCAAGCATTAGATCAAGCAGATATCCCAGTTAAACTAGATATCTACGAAGGAATGCCACATGATTTCCAAATATTCTTATACAATACACCTGAATCTAATACAGCACTTTCCAAAATGAATGATTTCTTACGCCAGTATTTGCGTTATTA
>DATADQ010000228.1:0-2633 GCA_036258455.1 Nitrososphaeraceae archaeon
GATTCAGTTATCTATATGGCTTATTACCCGTTATCAAGATATATTGGCAATAATATCGATTCACAAGATAAGGTATTGGCAGATGATTTGAGTGATAGTTTTTTTGATTACGTTCTTTTAGGGAAGGGTGATCGTGACCTAGTTGTTAAACATTCAAAAATTTCCGTACAATTATTGGAAAAAATCAGAAATGAATTTCTGTACTTTTATCCAGTAGATTCCAGGCATTCTGGAAGGGATTTGGTACCAAATCACCTAGCGTTCTTTATATTTAATCATGCAGCAATTTTTACCAAGGATAAGTGGCCTAAACAAATTGTCGTCAATGGATCCGTACTAATGGGAGGTAAAAAAATGTCTAAATCGATTGGAAATATTATACCCTTACGGCATGCAATAGAGCAATATGGTGCCGATTCAATCCGTCTTACAATGTTAGCATCTGCAGAGATACTACAAGACTCTGTCTTCTCCTTCGATTTAGTAAAGGGAATTAGCTCCAAATTGTTTGAGATTTATAGAGATATAAGAGCTCATAGGAGCATTTTTACTATAAATCAGAATAGTTTGGATCACGATGACCTAGAAGACCTTTGGATTTCAAGTAGGATACAATACATTATTTTAGAAACTACTTCTGCTATTGAAAAATTTAGAATCAGAGAAGCTTTACACAGTATATTATACTTAATGGACAATGATTTACAGTGGTATAAAAAAAGAAAACTTGCAAAAAATAAATCAATATGTAATAGTCACCTAAAGGAATTCTTGGAAACAAGGATAAAACTATTATCGCCATTTGCTCCATTTTTCTGTGAGGAAGTTTGGGAAATAATGGGCAACCATTCCTTTATCAGCTTAGCACAATGGCCAGAAGTTAATGTTTCAGAAATTTTGCCGAAATCTGAAGATAATGAAAGACTTATTCAAGATATGATTTTAGATATACAGAAAATAACAAAGGTTACTAAAATCGTTCCAAAAAAGATTATGATATACACCGCTTCAACCATCAAGAGCATATTGTACAAAAAATTATTAGACAAGATACAGAGACAATCAAATGCAAATTTTGGAGTAATCATGAAAGAATTTGTAAATGATAGCGAAGTCAAAGATTTTGTAAAGCGTACCCCTGACTTGGTAAAGAAAATGATAGATGACATACTGTCTGAATCATTAGAAGTTAGAGAAAGAAGAATGAAAATTGATTCATTTAACGAATTGATACCTCTACAAGACGCCATATCTTTACTAATTAGTGAAATTGGAAATGATGAACTTGAAGTAAATATCTATTCTGAAGACAACAATGAAAAATATGACCCAAAGCAAAAGTCAAAATTTGCAAGGCCATATAAACCAGCTATCTATATCGAATAATCGGTGAAGTCATTAATATGAAAAATTTATTCCATCAAAGGGTACGTTGAGTATCTGAAATAGAACGGACAGCGTATATTTTTTCGTTATTTCTTCAGTTAATATCAAATTGTGAACTAAAATAATTTTATTGGTTGCATATAGCATTAAATTTGGAACCATTTTTCAGATATTCAGAGTTGTCAGGTAATTATACCCTAGTTTGCTCAAATAGAGATCTTGCGAGTACTACAATTTCACGTTGTTTTATTGAGAAATATGGATTTGAAAAAGATACTGATTCTACCTTTTATTCAAGCAATTATTCAAATATTATTTTACATATTTCTGAAAATAATTTGCTCTATCTTGATAATCTCGATGAAAAATATCCCAATACATCATGTTTTATTTTCTTATCTCAACACAGATCTCAAGCTAACATTCCAGCGTTGACTTGTCATTCGACAGGAAATTTTGACAAAAATAATTTTGGTGGCAAAGAAAGGGAATTAGGGATATCTTATCCGTGGCTTCAAAAACAATACCTAATCGAATTGAATAATCAGAAAGATAAAGTTCCTATGTATGATATTATTATCGAATCTACACATCATGGACCCACGTCACTAAAAAAACCAATTCTGTTTATTGAAATAGGATCAACTGAAAAACAATGGAAGGACGAAAATGCAGCCCATACAGTATGCAGATCTTTATTTAAAGTAGTTACAAGAAAAAAAGAGTTTTGTGAAAAGGCAGGCATAGCCCTAGGAGGCAATCACTATCCAACAAAATTCAATAAGATATTACTGGAGTCTAAATATGGTTTAGGAGCAATCGCCACAAAACATGATTTACCATATTTGGATAATTTGCTAATAAAACAAATGATACGTAGGAATATTGAGGAGGTAACTTTTGCTTTGGTAGATGTAAAGGGGCTAGGAAAAGAGAAATCTAGAATATTATCTGCCCTCGATGAAGTTGGAATTGAAGTTATAAGAATTTAGAGTAATGAAAACTCCACTATAGTTATTAATTATTGCGTAGCATAAGTAGATTATGGCTTCCATTAGAAGAAAAAATCATAAGAAAACAAGTACTGGCCGCCCTATTAGTAGCCAGTCTGTCTACAATCTTGTTTCTAATATACCTCGTGGGAAAGTTGCAACTTATGGACAATTGGCATCATCTTTAGGTAATCCTCGGGCGGCACGTGGAATTGGAAAAATCTTGAACAGGAATCCACGCCCAATTGTAGTGCC
>DATADQ010000229.1:0-13264 GCA_036258455.1 Nitrososphaeraceae archaeon
AGTTTTTATCGTGCAATTTTGACTTATTTTAGTCACCATGATGCTCATAGACAAGTTTATCGTAAAATCTAACTGATTTTACATTCACAAATTCAAGCATACCATATCTTGATAGCTCTCTTCCAAACCCACTGTTCTTGATACCCCCAAAAGGAACCCTTGGATCAGAGGCAACCATATTGTTAACAGTAACTATACCGCATTCCATCTCCATTGATAATTTCTGTGCCTTTTCTAAATCACGTGTCCAGATACTTCCCCCAAGTCCGAAATCAGAATTGTTTGCTGCACTTATAGCTTCAACTTCATCTTCAACTATCATTATTGGGGCAACAGGGCCAAAAGTTTCTTCCTTTGACACTCGCATGTTTGAATTAACATTTTTTATTACTGTAGGTTTGTAGAATGCACCGATACTGCCAATTCTTTCACCTCCAGTTAGTAGCTCTGCACCGAGAGTTATTGCGTCCTTTACTATTGAATCGATATTATCCAGACTCTTCATACTTGAAAGTGGTCCTATGTCGGTATTGTCAGACAGAGGATCACCGACTCTTAATTTTTCGGTTTTTTGAACAAAGGATTCAATAAATTCATTTGCTATTTTCTTTGAAACAATGAATCTCTTTGAAGCAACACAGCTCTGACCACAATTTAGAAACCTGCCTTTGATGGCTCCTGACGCAGCTTTTTCAATATC
This sequence comes from Nitrososphaeraceae archaeon, assembly GCA_036258455.1. Taxonomy (GTDB): domain Archaea; phylum Thermoproteota; class Nitrososphaeria; order Nitrososphaerales; family Nitrososphaeraceae; genus TA-21. The sequence goes on from DATADQ010000229.1 coordinate 701, forward strand.
TGCATCATCCAGAACAATGAATGGATCACTTCCTCCAAGTTCCAGGACGCATTTTTTTAACCGTGAGGTAGCACGTTGGGCTACTTTAGCCCCGATTTCAATACTTCCAGTAAAGGTAACTCCGTTTATGTTGGAGTCGATCAAGATCTCTGCAATTTTTGAATTCCCAATAACAGTGTTAAACACACCATCTGGAGCGTTGCTTTTTAGTAATGCTTTTTCTATCTCTATACCACACTGCATTGTTGCACTAGCAGGTTTCAAAACAATTGCATTTCCAGCCATTAACGAGGGCGCTGCGAAACGCAATGCCTGCCAGTACGGAAAATTCCATGGCATAATGCTTGCAATTACCCCTAAAGGTTGGAAGGTTATCATTGTTTTATTGGCGTCACTGTTTAGTGATTCATTATTGAGTAGTATATCGCCATTGTATGAGTAAAATTCAACTGCCCAGGCACATTTTTCTATCTCTGAACGAGATTCCTTGATGGGTTTTCCCATCTCTTGAGATGCAATTTTAGCGAGGTGTTCTTTATCTTTCCGTAATTGCTCAGCTAATTGAAGTAATATTATCGATCTTTTACGAACTTCACTCTTCCATTCTCGAAATGCATCTCTTGATCTATTGACAATATTGGTAACTTCATCGATTGTCATGTTTTTATACTCAGATATTATCCGCTCATTAGCAGGATTGACAGTTACAACATTATTATTCATAGTCTAACTTGTAAATATTCAAACGAGCAATTAATATTCATATGCACTACTAAATCAACTCAGATATTTCTAATATTACGGTTGATTCGAATATGACACGTGACCAGATTAGCAAAATCAGATGTTCTTAGCGCCCCATTTTTCGCAAAATCGGTGAAAATTAACTTATACGTTACTAAGTACGAGATTAATTAATAAGATCCAATGATATTCTATTAGAATGAAAATCAAATAATAGATCAGCTAATGGCAGTTTATAACCTTCCTAGATATTGAAAAATTATAAATTTCTACTAATAGGGTATTATTCTATGAACATTGGAATAATTGGAAACGGATTAATGGGATCTGCGATAGCTCATAGATTGTTAGAAAGAGGATTTCAAATTTATTTGTATAACAGAACCAAAGAAAGATCAAATGCACTGGTGAAAAAGGGTGCGATTAGAATGGAACAGCCCTCAATGATAGGAAAAGAATGTAATTTTGTAATTATCAGTGTTACGGATGGCCAGGCAGTAAAGGAAATTTTGTATGGTGACAATGGATTGGTCAACTGCAATAACAAACAACTCACTGTTGTCGACACTAGTACAGTTTTGCCGGAAGATTCAATCTATTGTGCCAATCTTATGAAAAAAAAGGGATATGCAATTATTCAGGCTCCCATAATGGGAGGTCCAGACGCAACAAAGAAGGGAGATGTAATAACTATCGTTTCTGGTAATGAGAAAATTTCTGAAAAATGTAGAAAGATTCTAACTAGCTTTAGTAAGAAAATATTTTATGTAGGTAATCAAGATGGTGTTGCCAACTACATAAAGCTTGGACTTAATCTTAACATTGCGTTATTAGCGATCTCATTGTCAGAATCAATAGTATTTGTAAAGAAATCAAAAATAGATCCAGCAATCTTTCTGGAAATCCTAAATTCAACTTATTTTAAGACAGGTATGAGTGAAATAAAAGGTCCAAAGATGATTAGAAATAATTTTGAACCAAAATTCTTTTTGAAAAATATGCTCAAGGACATACAATTAATTAATGAGTGTGCAAAGCACAATGGAGCTAGCCTTTTGTTTTCATCATTGGCCGAACAATATTTCCGAATAGCAGCAAATAGAGGTTACTCAGAATTAGACTATACTGCAATATTGAAACTTTTTAGCGAAATTAACAATCTTAATCAATCACGTTAAATACATTATTTAGGGATCCAATTATTGTTAGAACAACAAGTACTAAGAAAACTACTTATGGCCATACCATAATTTGCTAGGATTTTATGAGCTAGTATTATTGAACTATGGAATATTCAAGAATTATTAATAATAACCAACATTTTCACTAATTCTATTCATACATTAAGAATCATTAGGTTTTTATTTTGCTTAGAAGGAACTTTAACGGAGGTTTTTAAATTAGGAAAGAGAAAAGTACTGAGTGAATCTGATCTAAAGGAATTAGTAATGCCTCAACAGGGCGAATTGCTAGGGCGCGTTATAAAATTAGTTGGAGGAGACAACATTATTGTGAAATGCACAGATGGTAAAGTCAGAACATGTAGAATTAGAGGAAAGATAAAAAGACGTATGTGGATCAGAGAACATGATCTGGTTCTTATTGCACCATGGGATTTTCAAACTGACAAGGCAGACATAGTCTGGAGATATATTTCTGCTCATGCTGAAAAGCTCCAAAAAGATGGTTTTCTTGAGGGGATATAGAAAAATCAGTACTTGTTACCTAGTCCTTAGGATAATTTCCAATTTTCTTACCATTAAAATCAAGTAATATAATTTTTATCTGTAACTCAGACGGAGAATATTTACTTAGATGATTATAAACCTCCTCACATAGAACATCATAAAAAATACTAAATCCAAATTCATCAACTAGTTCGCCGACATGTCTTGCAGTATTGGCCAACTTTATTTGGTTTACAAGTTCAATATTTGCTCCACATCTACTTGCCAACTCTGCAAGAAAATTCATATCAACATGAGAACCTTTTACATGAGTTTGTTTTATTCCCATGGCCATTTTAGTTAATTTACCAATAAAGCCTATTACGTATGCCTTCTTAATTTTCTTAATTGCACATTGTTTAATGCTGAATCCAATAAAGTCCCCTATCTGAATATAAGCATGATCAGCAGTTGAGTCTCCAAAAATACCACGTGCAAAATCTTCACTTCTGCCCCCAGTGGTGAGTATAACAGTATCAGAACCCATTGCTTTAGAAACATCAATACTTTGACGAATAGAAGCTGCAAATGATGCAGTCGAATATGGAATTACGATTCCAGTCGTTCCTAAAATTGATATACCTCCCATTATTCCCAATCTAGGATTATCAGTTTTCTTGGCAATTTCTTTTCCTTTGGGTACACTTATTATTACCGATAATCCAAATCTATCTTTTTTCTGTTGCCATAAAGTTTCATCAATAGCTTGATTTATCATCTTTAGTGGCGTAGGATTGATAGCGGCTTTACCTATTTCTAGTCCCAATCCGGGTTTAGTTACTCTTCCAACACCAATACCACCATCAATAATAATCTTATTTGCATTTTCTAACAATGATACCGTAGACCAAACCTCAGCACCATTGGTAACATCTGGATCATCCCCTCCGTCCTTAACGACAGCGGCAGTGACAGATTTTTCATTTTCATATTTTATCCAAGCAATATCTATTGCTATCTGCTTATCCTTTGGAAGAGAAACATTTACTTTTACTAATTTTTCTCTATTTAACAGCGTTGATAGTGCGGCTTTAGTTGCTGCTGCTGCACAAGTACCTGTTGTATATCCAGTTCTAAGAGATTTTTTCTTACCAACAGGCAGGTCTGGTTCTTTGATATCATCTATGCTTTGGAACATAAACCTTCACTTTTAAATAATTAATTTACCGCCATCAATAATAATAGTATTTCCAGTTGAGAAAGAAAAATTTTCAGCGACAAGGGAAACAATACTTTTGGCGACTTCATCCGGCTGGCCCAATCTTTTCATTATATTTTCATTTTTAGCCTTGACTAATTCATTTTTTGAAAGCGATCTACGCATTGTATCAGTATAGATATCTCCCAACGCAATTGTATACGACCTGATGTTATATTGTCCATATTCTAAAGCTATATGTTTGGTCAAGCTAATCAATCCTGCTTTTGCTATAGAGTAGGGAGAACCCCAAATATGTCCGGATATGGCAGGCGTTGAAGCAATATTAATGATAACTCCGCCCTTTTTTTTCATCATGAGCTTTAATATTTCTCTAGTTACTCGAAAAGAACCAATCAAATCAACTTGAATAATATTCATTAATTCCACTTCGGAAATATCATGTATCTTCTTAAACCAAATTTTCCTTTCAAATGGAAAACCAGCATTATTTATTAGGATATCAACATTGTTAAAATCTTTTGAAATATTTTTGATAAATTTGATTAGACTCTTCTTTTTGGAAACATCCAATTGAAATCCATAACAATCTTTATCAATCAAATTACAGGCATTTTTCAATTTAGATTTTCTCCGAGAAGTAATAATAACGGTTGCACCATTTCTACCTAATTCTCTTGCAATCGCTAATCCAATTCCTCCGCTACCGCCAGTTACAATACCTATTTTTCCATTAAGAGACAACGATTCTGATTCGTTGTTTAGATATTTTAATTGTTATCTGTAAGCTAAGACAATAACCTTTTAATTTAATATTGTCGGTAAATGCTTTCAGTTGTCTTCTTTTTTAAAGGCAGGACATCTTGTTTCATTGTTGAATAAAAGTGATTTCAAAATACTTATGGTATTTGCTTCTTCGATAAAAAATCGTCAATTTCTAAGTATTTCTACTTTGAGTCAGTACTCAAATTTAAGTCAAAGTTTGGTTAAACATCATTTGGAACGACTTATCAAGTTTAGATTGATAGGTAAAAGCAATATAGGATATACATTGCTGGTAACAGGTTTAGATATATACGTCCTAAAAATTCTTTCCAATAGGAACATAATTACGGCAATTGGACCACAAATCGGTATCGGTAAAGAAGCTGAAATATATCTAGCTCATGATTCGAAAGAACAAGAGAAGATTTTAAAAATGTTCAGACTCGGAAGATCTAGTTTCAAACAGGTAAAGAAGAAACGAGATACAAACATAGGTACTAGTAGTTGGCTACTATTGAATATCGAAGCAGCAAAAAAAGAATATGATATATTGAACTATCTGAGAAATTCTGATAGTTCATTCCCAAACCCTCTGTATAGATCTTTTCATTGCATTGTTATGGAACCCATTTATGGTACCAGGTTATCAGATGCTGAAAATCTTGAAGATCCACAATTTGTTTTAGAAAAAATAATTAACAATGTAAGGCTCGCTTATCACAAAGGATACATCAACGGTGATCTTAATGAGTACAACATTCTGGTAAATGGTGACAATATTTTTATTCTGGATTGGCCTCAAGCAGTTAAAGTTGATGCTATTAATGCTGATGAAGTGCTCATGAGAGATGTGAAAAATATTCTCAAATTCTTTTCGCGGAAGTTTAAAATTGAAAGTGATATTAGGAATACGATTAAAAGCATTAAAGGAGTCTGATTCCTATAATTCAGAGTCTTTTGTTATAAAAATTCTTACATCTTAAATAAATCTGATTTGTCAACCTTCTCCCACGTAAAGTCAGGTTCATTTCTGCCAAAATGTCCATATGCCGCAGTTTTCTTATAAATTGGTCTTTTTAATCGTAACGTTGCAATTATTCCTAGTGGTGTAGTATCAAAAATCTCTCTTACTTGTTTTTCAATTTTTTCTTCACTAATTTTGCCTGTATCAAACGTATCCACCATAATTGAAACAGGCTCAGCTACTCCTATAGCATATGCCAATTGTACCTCGCATTTTGAAGCTAATCCTGATGCAACAATATTTTTTGCTATATATCTTGCCATGTAGCATGCGGATCTATCTACCTTGGAAGGATCCTTACCTGAAAATGCACCTCCCCCATGTCTACCCATCCCACCATACGTGTCAGCTATTATCTTTCTCCCAGTTAATCCGGTATCACCTACGGGGCCACCAATAACAAATCGGCCAGTTGGGTTTACAAGAAATTTAGTAGAATTATTTATCAAATCATCACAAATAGGTTTTATAACCCTCGAGGTAACCTCTTCCCTCACTTGAGATATTGAGACATCTTCTGTATGTTGAGTCGAAACAACAACTGTATCAATTTTCTTTGGAACGGAATCTTCATAGATAACAGAAACCTGGGATTTTCCATCGGGACCTATCCAATCTAAAGTTTTTTCTTTTCTAACCGTTGCTAATTTCATAGTTAATTTGTGTGCCAAAGTTATGGGCATCGGCATAAGCTCGGCAGTTTCACTCGTTGCGTATCCAAACATTAACCCTTGATCACCTGCTCCCTGTATGCCGTTCTCATTATTAGAAACACCCATAGAAATGTCAGGGCTTTGTTCATGAATAGAAGTTAAGACAGAACAGCTGTTTCCATCAAATCCATATTTTAACCCATTATAACCTATATTCTTCAATGTGCTTCTAACAACCTCCTGAGTATCAATTTTTGCCTTGGAAGTTACCTCTCCGGCAACAAATACAATCCCTGTAGTTGTCATAGCTTCTACCGCTACTCTGGAATCTGGATCCTGAGAAATTAATTCATCAAGTATTGAATCAGAAACTTGATCACATATCTTATCTGGGTGGCCTTCAGTTACACTTTCTGAAGTGAAGAGATAACGTCTTCCCATTTTTGTTTACGTCAATTCCCAAGAATGTCTCTTTTTTTAGAGATCCTTTTCTATTTTAATGAATAACACATTGTTTCCGCGAATAACTACTTTCCCATAATTTGCAACAGGATTTGCGCCATTAAATTCTTCTGCATCCAATAGTATTAAATTCATATATGAATCTACATTATTCATTCGACCTCTGTACTCCAACTCATTTTTAAGTCTGACAGATACTTTCATATTTAATGAGCGTTGTAAAATTGTTAAGGGTCTTTTTGGTTGCTGTGGAGATGATGACATATTAGGTTATCACTTTTGTTTTCAAAAAATAAGATCGACAATAAAAAGTTTCTCCCAATATCTCAGACTGTATATAAATAATTAGAGTTTAGTTGTATGCCAATAATCACAACAGGGTCATCTTCAATTGATGGGATACTGGGAGGGGGAATCAGAACAGGTTTAATTACAAATATTTTGTCTGATTCGAGAGAAGCCAGATCTAGTATTTGCTATTCATTATGTGTGAACGCAGCCCGATGCTACAAAGACTCATCCATAATTTTTGGCGATACACAAGGATTTTTCCGACCAGAGAAAATTCTTTCATACATCAAAAACAAACAAGATTCGGATTCTATACTTCATCAAATAAGAAGATTGAGGATATTGTCAACAAATGTCCAATTGGTACTTGTCGATTATGCCCTAAATTTGCGGCCGATTCTAATAGTTATTGATAATTTCAGTTACTTATTTTTAAACGAAAAGAAAAAATCAATATCAATACAAATACGTCTCAGAAAGCACCTACATGATCTCGCCATAAGCGCAATAAATAATGATATAGCAATAGTTATTACCAACTTGAACTCTTCAAAACGAGAAAACAAGGATTCAGAGGACATATTTGAAAAAAAAATTCTTCCATATAACGAATTATTGAATAAAACAATATCTAATCTTGCTCATGTGGTTTTGGAATTGAAGACAGTAAAGGTTGAGGAATCTAGATTCTCTGCAAGATTGTTAAAACCTTTGACAGCTGCGAAATCTTATTTCATAGCCCGGCCAGATGGTCTTTACGACTGTTAACCATGTTTTTATTTTAATTACATATTTCATTGGAAGTATTCCCAAATTGTCTTTAGCATCTAGCAATTATTCAGACTTTGAAAATTACAACTAAACGTCCAAATAAGAATAATGTCGTGAGGTTTAATTATTATACCAAGGTATCAGATTTTATGTAAATTGCACTACAATATTTTACATTTCGGATTATATTTTACAATAGCAGAAACATTTATTAATATTTTTCAAAGATATACCATAAAAAGATGCTAATGGAGAACTTCCATATCTAAATCTCTCGATAGGAAGTACGACTCCATTCCATCTTCATGGAAGGTTAAAATCTATATTAAAGAATTATTATCTTTGGCAAGTGGATAAACTTGAAAAATTGATTCAGATGCAAAGGGATCTCGCGTCTGCGTTGGTATCACCAAGATATCCTTCAAAGACTGAAGAGAGGATTTCATTTCTCTGTACTGCAATTACCCATGAAGCTATCGAACTTCAGAGATTGACAAATTGGAAATGGTGGAAAAATCCGACCGAGTTTGACTCTGAAGAGGCAAAGGAAGAATTGATAGATATTTGGCATTTTCTCCTCCAGGCCACTATCGAATTAAATATGACACCTGACGATCTTCTAAAGTACTATTCAAAAAAGAACAAGATAAACAAGAAAAGAAAAAAAATGAATTATTAGACTAATCTGTCCATATACGCTCTTATTGAATTCAGATTTGTCTCTTCGATCAGATTATGTATGGTAATACGATCTCTAAAGGTTTGCACTTCTTCATAGGAAGATACTAGATAAGGATAGGGACTTTTTGACATGATGATTTTACCTTCCTTTGTAATTCCATTAACAGATAGTGCAATCAAGGAATTGCCAGGTTTATGACCACCCCCGTCTCTGCCACATACTACCAAATGAACAAGTTCTTTATCTGTAAGACAATATTTTATGATTTTATCAATACCATTATTTTCAGATAGTAGCCTGCCGACAATAGCAACTTTATTCATCAGTTTAGTATCATTTGAAATTTCTATCAATAATTTGATACTGGATAAGGTACATATTGCAAATCTTCTTCCATTTCCTAGGTAATATTCGTGTTTGATTGGAATTAAGTATTTGCATATTTCTCCAATACAATTTTCAATTTGCTTGTAAATCAAAAATAGATCCACACCGAAAAAATTCTTTTATCTTATATACCCCAACTAACCTTAGTTTTAGGACTTACCACTACGAATGGCGCTTCACCCTGTTTCCATGGGTCATCTCTCACCCAATCAAACCTGTTATAAAACAGATCATACAAATTTTCAAATTTTTTACCCCTATGAACGAATTCAGTGATCCCACGAGTAACTATTGCCTTACTGGTATTATTTTCAGTAGTATCAACAACTAATGATATTCTGTTATTTTTCTTCAAATTGGCGTATTTTTGCGTATTGTAGTCGGTTGCGAAATAAAATTTACCCTCATCAAATATATATGAAACGGGAGTGACGTGCGGTAAGTTGTTGTTGCAGGTTCCAACCCTACAAATTTCATTCGATTGTAGAAATTGAATTTCACTTCTACTAAAGGACACACCATTCATAATTAGGGAATATAATAAACGCAATTTATGATTTTTTAAACAACCAGCAGGAATATGTCAATATGCCAGAGATTCATTAGAAACCCACTTAGAGCATTTCAGTAGAGTCCAATGAGTGTACTGAGTTGACTAATTTAATAATATCTAAGTAACCCATTGATATAAAATGTCATTGCGGTAATCGTAGATGGATAAAGAAAACACCCCAAATGATGGCATTGTAATCGTATACACAGGTAATGGAAAGGGTAAAACGACGGCCTCATTAGGAATAGCACTTAGGGCAATAGGTCATGGACTCAAGGTTTGCATGGTTCAATTCATCAAAGGGGAATGGCATTATGGTGAACTCAATAGTCTAAAGAAACTAGAACCAAATTTTGAGTTGATAGTGGCAGGAAAAGGATTCATCGGAATTATTGACGATGATCATGATTTTGGAGAACATGTAAGGGCAGCAAAAACTGCACTAGAAATTGTACAACAGAAAATGTCACTTGATACATTTGATATTATAATTTTAGATGAAATTAATTATGCAGTGCATCTTGGACTGTTACAATTAGGTGAAGTTATGAGGTTAGTTAAAAATCGTCCAAAGCATCTATCATTAATTCTAACAGGAAATTATGCTTGTGAAGAAATCATCTTATTGGCAGATCTAGTTACTGAAATGAAAGAGATAAAACATCCTTACAAAAAAGGAATAAAGGCTAAAAAGGGTATTGATTTTTGAAAAATAATCAGATTATAAGCAAACTTAAAGTATAGTACCAAGGTGCGTATTTTCTAAATGGTCACTGATATCAAACAACTTCCTGAAGCAGGTGATCTGGTAATTGCAACCGTGAAGGAAGTTACGGGTCATGGAGCTTACGTGTCTTTAGATGAATATCAAGAATTAACCGCCTTTCTACATATATCTGAAATTGCAACAGGATGGATTAGGAATATAGAGAGATATGTAAGACCTAAACAAAAGACTGTTCTTAAGGTTATAAGGGTAGACAAATCAAGGGAAGAAGTAGACCTTTCTCTTAAACAGGTATCACGTGAAGAAAGAAAATCTAAACTTATCGAAGTAAAGAAGAGTGAAAAGGCTTCTGCCTTCATGCATATGATTAGAACTAAAACCGGTATGAGTGATGATAAGGTTAAAGAGCTTCAGGATACAATATTGCAAAAATTTGACTATCTATATGATATGTTTGAAACAGTTGCCTTTAAGGGAATTGACTCTATAAAGTCGCTTGATATTTCTGACGAGGTAAGAGCGGCAATAGCGGAAGAGAGCAAAAAGATCCAGATTCCTAGTGTTGAGATTCGAGGAGTGATAGAAATTAATATAAATGAACCACAAGGAGTTGAGATTATAAAAAATTTTCTATCCTCTGCAGAACTAAACAAAAACAACACTTCAATTGAAATTTCATATATAGCTGCTCCGCGTTATCGGATTATTGCCAAAGCAGAAAATTACAAGATTGCTGAAAAGACGATGAATAATGCTATTGAGAAAATTTCTAACTCAGTAGGAAAAAAGGTAGGACTATTTAATTTTGTCCGAGAAGATACTAAAAAAAATCGAAGATGAGGAAAGATTATGAAACGATTATTACGAAAATGTAGTTTTTGTAAAATCTATACGCTTAATGAAAAATGTACTAGTTGCAATAATCCGACTCTTGATCCACATCCGCCAAAGTTTTCCTTGGAAGATAAATATGTAAGATACAGGATAGAAGGAAAATATTTGAATAAAAAGTAAATAAGCTAGAAAAGTAATTTTGTGGTCATCATAGAAATATTTGATTTTCTCAAGGAAGACCTGGCGTTACATTAGTACTGTTGTTGGCAGTGGTGTTAGAGCTCTGATTATTCAATGCACTGCTTGCTGCGTCTATCACCTGCTCAAGAGACGATGAAGACGAATTTCCCTTACTTGCAGCGTCCAGTACGTCTTGCAAAGATGTAGATTGTCCTCCGCTGATAGCTTGAATGACTTGATTGACAACCTGGGATGTTGTTGTGTCTGAACTGTTTGTAACATTTAAAACATAAGGTATCGCATAATTGGTATTAGAATCAGTAACATTTTGAATATTAGTTAAATTGGCACCGGATGTTCGATTTGTGCTATTACCCGAGGTATTTTCTGAAACCTGTGCGTACACTCCAACATTCAGATGTGTATTTCCTGAATAGCAAATCAAAAATAACACAGACATACATATAATTAGAAGCGAGGCACCTTTTTTTTCTATAATCATGCAATATTCAACGATACTCTACATTATATGAATTGCGAAACAATGTGAAATTTTTGTGGGACTCAAAATTCAAATTAACCTGAAATTTTCAAAATTATTCCCAGATCCTTTCTCCAAAGGTTATTTTTTTATTGAGTAAAAAATTACCCAATGATGCGATACACACGGCCAATATTAAAGCAGAGACATATTGAATATGGGAATACTCAACAAAGGCAAATACTAACGTTAGTTGAATTATTGCGCCAAATGTACACAGGGTAAAAAAAGACAGGTATTGTCTTGAGACATGCCTAATGCAAAAATCTTTATCCTCAAATGTCCAAACCTTATTCAATAAAAAGTTAGTAGTAATAGAAAGTACTATCCCGAAAACAGTAGCCTGAATATACCACAAGTTTGAGACCACATTTGAAAGTAAAAAGGAAACAATATAGTTTAAAGCGAGTCCACTCGCACCTACAGTAAAGAATCTAGCAGTCTTGGATAAGAAAGGTATTGACCTATGTTTCAGTTGCTCTTTAGTAACTCTGTCACCTTGCACCTTTTTTGAATTTCTGCTATGGCAATATAAGTTCCAGAGTGCATGGAAGTAATCCAAAATTAGAATGAACTCTAATTTTTTCACACTATACGCAATTTTCTGTTGAAATGGTATCTCTGTGACGACAACATTATTGCTATTTTTACTTCTTACCTTAACTAGTATTTCAAGCAATATCTGATTTCCCTTCCCATCTATCTCTATATTTTTAACAACTTCTCTCGGGAGGGCAAAACAACTTGACAATGGATCCTGTACATCACGTATGTTTAACCCATGCCTGGCAACAATTCTTGCTCCCTTGCTTATTAATCGCCGCATGAATGGTAATTTTTGCATTGACGCCCCCTTTGTATAACGTGAAACAACTATGATAGAATTGGGATAACTTATTAGCTCAGAAATTATCTCGGCGATAATTTTTTTAGGATAAGGGAAATCTGCATCCATTACCAAGATAAATTGCCCTGCTGAAAATTCTATACCCTTTAAAATGGCAGAAACAAAGCCACCCTTTACACGAAAATCAGTAACACTTTGATCATAATTACTGGTAGTT
>DATADQ010000230.1:0-7147 GCA_036258455.1 Nitrososphaeraceae archaeon
GCATCTGAAAATAAAAAAGTTAGATATTCATCTGACGGGAAACCAGTGTCAGATTAACTTTTTTTTTCAGAAATTGTAAATTATATTCAATATTTTCTTTTAACCCGCACAACTTATATTTTGGTCGAAGGCGATTTTTTCATGGCTAAAGGATCGAGAAGAGGCGGGAGAGTTAGAGACAAATGGAGAGACAAGCAATGGCTCATTCTTGACTCACCGAATTCTTTTGGAGATTTTGGGGGACATCATATCAATTATCTTCCTATAACAGATGTCGATACCGCAATAGGTCGAGTCATTGAAAATACATTATTTGATATAAAGAAACAGGATCCAGCAGATCATAAGACGAAAGTGTTTGTAGAAATCGAAAAGGTAAACGACGGTGTTGCCAGTACAACGTTCAGGGGACATGAATACGGAAAGGAATTCTTAAGAAGCTTAGTCAGGAGAGGCAGTTCCATGATTACTCACATTCATAATTATACTACGAAGGATGCTCATGAATTTAGAGTTGAAGTTATTGCGTTTAGCCAGCGAAGAATAAATTCTTCAAAGAAACATGAATTAAGAAAAGTGATACATCAGTTATTATCTGAAAGAATTCCACAATGGGATCTCAATACTTTCATAAAACAAGCTACTGACGAGAATAGTGAATTTAACAGAGAAATATTGGAAAAAGGAAAAAAGATTTCATCATTACGACATATAGGTATTAAGAAGACTAAACTTGTATCGTCACATAAATCCCCTATCCAAAAAGTTGATACTGAGAATCAAATCGAAAGCAGCGAAAAGACACATACTGATACGGAAAAAGATCCCTAATTCTATTAATTTGAATTTTTCTGATTACTTTTACCGAAATTAATCAAGGTTGACACTATCTACAAACATACAAGTTATAGCACACGCTACAGAGGATATTCCAAAAATACTCCTTAAGATGGATGAGATATTTTCTATTCCAATGGAAAAATTTTTGATTTCACAAGCCAGAGGGCATTGGGATAATGAAATATCTTTAATTAGAGCAAATTGTGATCATGAGGAATCGAAAGTTATACTGCAGAGAATAATTTCAAAGCTGAAGTCAGGCGAAAAAAATTATCTTCTGCACTCAATATCTGACTCTTTTGATGAAAAAGATAATTTTTACATCAGGTTAAATAAGCAATCTATGTGTAGGGGAATAATATCACTTTCAGAACATGATTCCATCAGAATCAGGTTCAAGACAACAAAGGAGTTTAACCAAAATAATAAATTCAGGGATTATGTGATTGATTTATTTACAAAAAAATAGATCTCGGAATTCATGTCTCAGATATTTACAGAGCTTTGACTATGTCCAAGATATTAGGTCTAGACATAATAGGTATTGACTCAAGTTATTCGACTAACATAAACCCGGTAGAAGATATTATTCTAAGAATGGCTAAAAAGTATCCAATTGCAGATTATTATCCTTACCTGATTGTTTCAGAGAACATAAAAACATTGGATGGCAAAACTGATCTGTTTCTCATTGATCCTTTTCAAAGGAAGTATGAAATTAAACGCAAAGCAAAAAGAGGACTTGGCATAGAAATTTCAATTGCCTTTGCAAAAAAACTTGACGCTTCCATGGCGGGCAAATGGCTAAAGGAAGTAAAATCTATTTATGAATTCTGTAAATCTAACAATTGCCAGTTCATTTTGTCTAGTGGTGCTACTTCTATCAACGAACTGGTTTCTGCTCGATCATTTGAATCTATCTTGAAGTTTATAGGCATATCTCCAAGAAATTACTGGATAGAAATTTCTGAATGGCTTTGCGCAAAAAATAAGGCAAGATGGGTGTATGCTAAACCATAGAGAAAAAAGAAGATATCTTGCAATAATGTATGATGAAAATAGTTTATACCGGCCCTTCCAATTACATGAAAAAATCGTTGAGCGATTTAAGGATCTTTTCGGAGTCATCCATTCCGAATTGGCAATGTTGAAACTATATGATTCTGAAATTGGAAACATATTGTTTGTTGGGTGTAAACTGAAATACCTTGACTATCTTTTAGTTTCATTGAGCATGACTCAACCTTCTTTCACTGTAGTCAGTTTATCAGGCACACTTAAAAAGTTGAGAAAGAACGTTTCTAGATTAGACATTAGAAACATTAAAAATAATGCAAACTAAACATACATAGGGGATGAGGTGAACTTTTGTTGCTGCTTAAATCTGAGGAAAAATCTATGAAGATCTCGCGACGAACTGACCCATTTCATGATTTTAAAATCGACTAGATATTATAGCAACTCCCTATGAGTCATTCAACTAGACACGATGTGAATAATGAATTTAATTTCATTCTTCGTAATTTCTCTGCCAAAACTGTAATATCACCTATTGTGAATATTATAAAGTGCAGTATGCCTTTGAATTTCTCTAAACCGCGGCATATCCCTCTGTCTGAAGATAAAAAACTACCATATAATCGACTGATGATAATTTGCGGGGAGCCAATTTGATGTTTTTTATAGTAAACCGCCCTCATATCCGATATTTACTAAGAAATGTAGTGATTTTTTCCATGATAATAATTTCTTTTTATTTTATTGGAACTGCATTTAATTCGGAATCTTTCACAATTGAAGGTTCTACTTTGATACTTAGTGACACTACACTTGATTCTATAAATCCTCAGTTCTCAATGTCCGATAATCATATCTACGCGTCTTGGGTAAGTAATACCAATCCGCAGAATAGTGATGTAATGTTTAAAAAAATCGATAAGGACTCAAAGTCATTTACCAATACGATTGACATAAGCAATACATCTGGTGTTTCTAATATAATAAATTTAAGAAATAGTGAAAATAACGTTTACATTACGTGGGAGGATAAGCAAGCGGATCATTGGAGACTGCTATTCCGCAAAAGTCAAGATAATGGTAAAAAATTTGGAGACGTAATTAACTTAAGTCAGACAACTGGTAACGTACACCTACACGATCTCTCAGTACTTGGAAAAAAAGTATTCGTCGTGTGGGCCGCAAATGAGAATATTTCATCAACAAATAAGGACATTTTCTTCAGGAAGAGTCTGGATCATGGTAATTCCTTTAGTGACACAATCAATTTAAGCAATAGCGATGACGATTCGTTGGACCCGCATATGGCCACAAACCACAACGGGTCTATAATATACATAGTTTGGACCGAATGCGATAGTAAACATGACGATCCTATATGTAGTATAGTCTTTACAAGGAGTTTGAATGAAGGGAATACTTTTACAATTCCAAAAAAGGTAAGCAATTCTAATTTTCCACTTAATGAAACAACAAGCCAGATCGGGTTTGATAATACTACCAATAATGCTTACTCAAATGTGCAGGACCACTATTTATTCAATAATGCATCAGTACATGAGGAAATCAATTCTATAAATCCAACTGTCTTCTCTACAGATGATGGTAAGAAAGTATACGTATTATGGGAGCAAGCGAAAATTGGAGTAGGGGATTCAGAAATATTTCTTACAGTTAGTGAGAATTATGGTAAATCCTTCAATTCAGCAATCAATGTTAGCAACACTTCTGGAGTTTCGCGACTTGCACAAGGTCAGCTTGTGGCAGAGGATTTTTACGTAACTTGGTCCGATACTCTAGAGCATGATAAAACATTTGATGTCATGTTAAGAAAAATTGATGCAAAGAACATCGCTGGAAACGTGATAAATTTAAGCAACAATAGTGGAAACTCTGTCTCTCCATATTTATTGGTCAGTAACAACAGAATTTTTGTTGTGTGGAGTGATGATACAAATAATGCTTCAATATCATTATGGACTGGCGACACTTCAGGATCACCAGCTATAGTAAAGACCATGACTGATGAGCAGGCAGAAATTTATACAAACCCCTCAATTTTTGATTCAGGGGCTAAAGTTTGGATTGCTTGGACTGGATATAACAATGACAATCACAAGATCGTTTTAGTTGAACAAGAAAAATATGAGAGTCGTCCTTCGCAATAGCAATTTACACCGCTTGAATATCTTAGATTATAATACCAATTAAATTTATTTTCATCAACGGTTCTAAAGCCATTAACTAATGGACTTATATCTTAGTAACTGCAATCTTATTAGTTGTAAATTTCATATTTTTTGCGATTATGGTTACTAAGAACATCGATACCAATGTTAGAACTATTGTCCCACTCGGCGCCAAGTTTACATAGTATGATATTATTATTCCAAAAACAACGGAAAAAATTGAAATTCCACATGAAATAAACATTGTTTTCTTAAATCCTTTGCCAAGTATCAGTGCGGTTATGTTTGGAATCACTATCAATGAAGAAATTAGTAGAACTCCAACAAGCCTTATTGAGGCTATTATAGTTATGCTTGCAAGAATAATAAATAGAGTGTTGATCCAAGTTACATTTAATCCGCTGACCCTTGCTTGTTTCTCATCAAATATTATGAGAACTAATTTTTTGTAGAATATGTAAATTACTGGAATAACTATAGCAGCTGTTATCAAAATTATAATTACGTCATCATTACTTACAAGAAGAATATTTCCAAATAGTAAACTAAACAAATTTACTGTAAATCCTCCAGAAATGCTAATCAGAATAACGCCAATAGCCAGACCGGAAGTCAAAAGTACTGCAATAGAGGAATCGGGCGGGATCTTTGTAGATTCTCTTAATTTATTCACACCAACTGCAGATAAAA
The DNA here is from genome assembly GCA_036258455.1 of Nitrososphaeraceae archaeon. Lineage (GTDB taxonomy): Archaea > Thermoproteota > Nitrososphaeria > Nitrososphaerales > Nitrososphaeraceae > TA-21. Next base: position 4,737 of record DATADQ010000230.1, read on the forward strand.
TGGCCACGACGTATGCGGTCCATAATGGATAGATTCCAACGAATAGACCTAATGTGATTCCACCGAATACTACATGGGAAATAGCATCCCCAAATAAGGAATGTCGCTTAAGTACCAGAAAAAGGCCCACGATGGAACAAGTTATGGATATTGCTATTGCGGATATTAAAGCTCTTTGCATAAAACCGTATTGAATTATATCAAATACCATTTCCATCATTTCTATTTTCTATATTGTTGTTTCCATTTTTTGACTTACCAAAATGAAGATTCATGTGTGATTGCATCGCAAATTCTACATAAGACTTCATTCGTTCCTCATTTCCAAAGAAGTCCTCAGATTCACCATGAAAGAATAATTTCCTATCAATACAGGCCACCTTATTTGCTAGTCTTTCAACAGCATTCATATCATGTGAAGACCACACAATAGTTATTCTCTTTTCTTTATTCAATTTGCTCAAAAGATCATAAAATCTATCTTGTGCTCCTGAATCGATACCTGTGGTGGGCTCATCTAATATCAATAACTCAGGTTCCTTCACAAGGGCTTTTGCAATAATAACTCTCTGTTGCTGCCCTTCAGAGAGTTCTCCTATTCTCTTGTTTCGATACGCCTCCAATTCAACAAATTCAATTGCATTGTCAATAGCTTCTTTCTTAATTCTCTTTCCAATGATGCCCAATGAAACAATTTCCTTAACAGTTGCAGGAAATGTCTGTTCTACAGATTTTCTTTGCGGCACATATCCAATCCTCTGAAGTGTCTTCTTATTTTGTCTAAGGTCCGATCCAAAAAGAATTATTTCGCCTCTAAAATCGTTGGTTATTCCAAGCATGCACTGAAATAAAGTGGTCTTTCCGGCTCCATTTGGACCAATGATTCCAAGAAAGTCCCCTTTGTTTACTGTAAAAGAGATATTGTCCAATGAAGGGAACGAATCATAGAAATAGGATAAATTTTTTATTTTAATTATTGGTTGCATTCAAGTTCCACCATCAAGTTTTTTATATTTTGGTGCATTTTGTCAATATATCCAACTCCAGAATCCTGCTCGATCTTTGTTAATCCCTCTATGGGACTTAAAACAAGGACTTTGCCCTCTGGAATTTCTTGAGCAACCACTGATGCGTAGCGTGGGTCCATGAGCTCTTCCGAATAGATAACACTTAGACTCAAACTTTTTGCAATATTGATAATTTCGACTAATCTTGCAGGAGTTATTTCTACTTCCGGTCCTACATTAGAAATACTGTGTTGATTTAATCCATATTGTTTAGCAAAGTATGAAAATGAGTTATGAAATGAAATAAAGTCTCTTTTCTTGCACGATTCCAAGTCTGATCTTATTGCTTTATCGAGATTATCAAGCTCATTTAAAAAAATCTTTGCGTTGCTAAAATAGGTATCCTTGTTACTAGGATCAATTATCATCAAGCCATCACGTATATTTTCTACTTCTTTTTTTGCAAGTAATGGGTCCAACCATATATGGGGATCAAGGGTCATGTTACGTTTGTCAGCATAAGAGGCATTCAGACCCTCACTAGCATCAATTTTATGAGCGCTATTAATTTTTGCAATCCAATTCTCAATCCCCAAGCCATTGTATACCAGGACATCGGCAGAATCAACAGTTTGTATTTGATTTATTGTTGGCTCAAAATCATGTGGTTCGACCCCTGCCGGAATCAGGAGCGAAGAATCTACCATGTCACCACCAACTTTTTTGACGAATTCACCTACAGGGAAGAAAGATGAAACTACTGTTAACTTGTGTGATGTGTTTGCAAATGAGTTCAACTCATCATTTGAGTTTTTCTGTGTTGCGTTTGTGATGACAAAATCCAATCGCAAAGTCGTGTTTGATATTTGATTTTGTGCGTACAAATTTTGACACGCTAAGTAAAATAAAATGGATAAAATGAGATGAGATAGAAATATTATCTTTCTTTGCATGCTCCTACTATATATTATTAAGAATATATACCTTTTTTATTAATTTTAATTAATATACTCGGCACAGAGTTATTAACCTTATTCATATTAATATGGTTACATTCGAAATTTGCGAAAATGAATTTTGACACTCATCTGATTTGATTGATACATGCTAATTATTTCGTTAATTATTCTATCATTGTCCAAATTGGGACGGTACTTCGCGTGTAATAATGGTTCTAGCAATTTTTATTCACCTATGAGTTCGCACGTGATATTCTTTATGAAATTCAAATAATAGCACACTTCTCTTTATATTATTGGAGGGCATTAGAAACTCAACTTTCAGGTTACCTATTTCGAGACTTTATGAACAGACAAGATTTACATCATAAAAATTATTTTTATTAATACTTTGTCAAACCACAAATCTTTTTTGGAAATTAATCGTTTTATTTTGGCTCTATAA
>DATADQ010000231.1:0-2222 GCA_036258455.1 Nitrososphaeraceae archaeon
TCTTCCTGAGTGCAATAACATATGTTCCACTGTATCCAAATATCGACGGATTTATGATTGTGAGGAATCTATCAATGATCCTAGAAGAAAGCATTTTGTCTACCCTTGCCTTGACACTCTTTGTTGTCAGGCCAATTGTTACACCAATACTCCTGTAAGACGATCTGCCATTTCTTGCTAACATATTTAGTATTTTTAGGTCGATATTATCCAGATTAGCTCCTGTCAAGGTTCCAAGATTATCATCAAATGCGTTTTATTGCATATTAAGTGATCTTGCAATGTCCACAATGAGATCGATGGATTGGCTGGGATCCCTTCCACGCCCAGAGTCGATAAAATGCATAAAGGTAACCTTTGCGATAAGAATATTGCATAACTTGAACTCGGTGTTGCATAATTTCAAAATTGAGGAGCGACGCAGGAGGGTGACTTCTTTACTAGCACAATCCATGACTGAATCAGAAATTGCACAAATGCTAGGAGTTGACCAGTCCACTATTAGCAGAGATGTGAAAGCACTAAAAGAGTTATCAAAACAATTTGTATATGATTTAGCAAAGTCTGATCTTGCTTACGGCTACAAGCAGTGTATTGATGGAGTAGAAGAAGTAAAAAGATATGCGTGGTCTATATTCAAAAATGAGCAACTTGGTCCGAAAGATAAACTTTCGGTTTTGAAGCTGATAAAAGAATGTGATGAAGCTAAGTTTGCATTGTTCAAAGATGGTCCAACTATTATGAACTTGAAGTCACTAGAGGAAAGACTTAACAAAATTGAATCTGGACAGATCAATCGATAGGTTATCTAAGAAATTAAACAGCTTATTTCCTGATGAAAACAATAATGATCCCAGTCACTGGAAAGGAAAAAGGATAATTCCAAAAGACCAATGGCTAAGGATAGCCCATACCATAAGCAAGAAAAACAACACATACAATGTAAGAGATGGATTAAAATATTTTCCAGATTCTTACATAGAGTCTGTTTTTCCGTTTGGGGTTCCCGAGCATCTCAAAGCAGAGGCAGACAAATGGTATACATATTATATTGAGCTAATGCAGCACAAAAAAGATCCTGGATATGGAAGTACGAAATGTCATGGGTGCTTGTTATGTCCGCAAAGAGACGAATTTGGAATTCAGAAGTTCATCGGCCGGGGTTTGGAGCCAGAAAAGAAAGAGGGAGAAGAATATACTCCGATTTACCCATGTTCCGATTTACCCATGTCCGATAATAAACAGATTCGAATGTCCGTATGAAAAGGATGTCAACTACCTGTTTGCAGTACAGAAAATTGCTGACGAGGTACACAGAGCTTTTCTTAAAGCGTATGTAATAACCAAAAGTAATGATACTGTATATGACACAGATTTTGTAGCAGGCAAGGTGAATGAAATTATAACGCTCTATAATGGCAGTTCACATTCATGGGATACACAATACCCGATAGAAGAAAAACTTCCTCGAGTAGACAGATTATCAATAGTTCCAATTAGAAATGTTGATGACTTATGTGCAGCATTGATAGATGGTGATACTCTGGCCAAAATACTAGAGCAAGGCCTAGAAGAACAATATTTGTCTAAGAAGGAACTCATAGTAAAAAGGTTTATGAGCATAAAGGACAAAATCAAAGAGGAAGATCTACGTAAAGATCTATATATTGTGCCCTCATTCACCTCAAATATGAAGACCACTTGTATGATATGTCAAGGGTTTGCTAATATTCATTGTATTAACTGCAGCGATATTTGGTTATGTTCCAACCATTGGAAACAGCATCAAGTGGAAAGACATACTCCCAGATATTAGCCCAGAAATAACGATTTCTTCTATCAAGATTTTGACGCTCAAACTATCTCATCATATTCGGTGCGGGAAACCTTTAATGCAATTTGCCATAGGATCGTTTAGTTGATCTTCTTTGGTTAGTGCTATTTATTTTAGAATATTACCTACTCGTAAAGGTGTAAAAACACATATCATGATTTAACTCTATTAGCTATAAGCGTTTTCTTTCATCATATTTTTCTATAGACTAGACATATCTAGGATGCAGCTACGATTATTGTACTATAAATATATACGTATTATTGACCTAATTCAACATGGCTATTTTACTGATCTCGCTAAGTCCCGTCTTGACTTCCCTCCAATTTCCTTTACCAAATTTTTCCATGATAATACTTTGAGCCTTTTCCCATAACGGAAATGCCTT
>DATADQ010000232.1:0-11084 GCA_036258455.1 Nitrososphaeraceae archaeon
TCCTTGAAACCGGTAATGACGTCTTCCCTTTCCTCTTTAGAAGACTTGTGTGTAATAAATGGAATTAGAAAATCATTAGATATTTCATATACAAGCTTGTTATGTTGTGTAAATATTATTGTCTTGATGTCTTTGTTTTCAGCTAATATTTTCCTAATTTCGTTCATTTTAGATTTGCTATTGAGCGCTATATCGATTGCTTTGTTTCTTGCTACTAGAGCACGTCTGGCCAGCTTATTACTTGAAGAGATCATGATTAATCTTTTGAACGCATTATGAGAATTCATTTTTAATCCAACTTTTCTTAAACATGTGTGATATATTGTCATATTTTCTTTATATTCCAAATATTCTTTTGCGGACATGAACGTTTGTTTTCTTTCAATAGTGTATTTGGCAAGATAATTATTTTTTGCTAGCTCCTTTGCCGTAATTTTAAATGTAGATTTTCCAATTAAATATGGAAAATCTTCTTCCAAGTGATCTTCGCGTTCTATAGTAGCAGTCAACCCTAGTCTGAATGGCGCTACGAATGTTTCTGCAATTAGTCTATATGATGGTGCTGGTAAATGATGTACCTCATCAAATACCATTAACAAAAACTTGTTTCCAATCGATGGCGCCTTAATGTATGCAGAATCATATGTTGATACAGTAATTGGTTGAATATATTCAGTTCCTCCGCCTATAATTCCTATTTCAATATCGAAACTTTGTGAGAGCACTTTTGTCCACTGTTTGATAAGATCAAGCGTGGGTACGATTATCAGTGTTGGCAAATTTAGAATTTCAATAATTTTTAATCCAATTATGGTCTTGCCGGCCCCTGTGGGCAGTACTATTGATCCCCTTTTTTCATTACACCAATTTTCAACTGCATCTTGTTGATAATCTCGCAGCTTGACATTTGATTTTGGAAGACGCCCAAGGGGTAACAAGTCCAATACTTTGTCCTCATATTTAATGTCATTTTCATTAAGGTATTGAGTTATTTTTTTATAGTTTATACCATTGGAATACAAGTAATTACTTCTTGTATCTAGTGTAGTATAAGGCAGAGTATCAAGTCCCTTTACCACTATTGTTCCTTTTTTGTATTCAAGTGTAACTGGCTTGGAACTCATCTAGTTACCTTCTAGTTAATAATCATTTTTAAATCATATCAGATAGCCATAGAGAATTTACTACTTATTGTCTAGTGACACTTGCCTACGGATAAACCATGTTTACTAAGAAATAAATCAATTCTCGCAAAAAATCATGGTTGTTCGTACCGGTTAATTCATCAATTATCCTGCACTCAAATCCACATAGAAGGATTATTACTAAAAACTGTTGTTCTTTGAATTACGTCTATTTCGATATTTATTTTTTCGCGGAGCGTTTTGTTTGATTCTAACACATTGGTATTTGTTGTCCATTTATTCCTGCTTTTATTCAATGTAATCTCATTATCTTTTTCTTTACTCCTCCAGATATTCTTGAAAAAATCCATCAATCGATCCGCTAGATCAGGTTGATTTTCCAACTGATCTATTTTCGAACTCATCGTATTATAAAATACTAGACGTATTAATAATAATCAATAGTTAAAACTATTTGTCAAAGGAAGTAATGAAATTAAATTAATATACTTGTACTTTAATTATGAACAGATTATGTTGGGCAAAACATCCGCAGGGGTTATACTGTCTTATTCTCGATAGTCTCACACAAAATTATACGTAAATTCAATGATTATTTTTCTAGATACGTAGTATGATAATATATGTGAGTTTCGATATTAAAAAGTAATAAGTAACTGATGGATATGTCAAACGATACAATTGACAGGATTAAAGCTGAAGTTATCAACTGCAAACTTTGTAACTTGTGTATGAATAGATCAAATGCGGTTCCTGGTGAAGGTAATTCTAAAGCTAGTATCATGTTTGTTGGAGAAGCTCCAGGGAGGAATGAAGATGAGAAAGGTAGACCATTTGTAGGATTGGCAGGAAAAATCCTTGACGAAATCCTAGACAAAGTAGGAATAGTCAGATCAAGAATTTTTGTGACTAATATTGTCAAATGTAGACCTCCTGCCAACAGGGTTCCAACAGAAGATGAGCGGCGAGTCTGTAGGAATTATCTTGAAAGGGAAATTTCAATTGTTTCTCCCAAAATTATTTGCATACTGGGTAGAACGGCCTATCAATCGTTGCTTGGCGGCGGATCCATACTTGGGAATCGTGGAAAGTTCATTGAAAAAGATAGTAAGCTCTTTTTTCTTACAATACATCCAGCAGCCATAATTTACAATAATAAGCTTCGCTATACCCTAGAGAAGGACATGCAAACATTGGTTACGGAATGCAGACGATTAGACATTCCTATATAGAATCCAAAAGGACTTAACGTTTAGGTGTTATCACTTTCAGAAATTCTCAGCTCTAATTTTTAAGGCATTATTCATCTTATCAAAACTTTCTCTTAGATCTTCATCTAACCTGTCCCCTACTAATTTCACACCTAACCCTCTGAATATTTCTTTGTGTAAGAATAAAACTTTATTGTAGGATTTTTCAATTATAAATATGCGTTCGCCGTCAAAGATACCAGGTAAGAATGATTTTCCTTTCCATCGAAGTTCTCTGTTTATTTCGAATTTAGTTATAATTGGGTTATACGTTCTCTGTTTTCCTCTGGCAGTCTGAATCTTGACCGTAATTTTAGATCCTAATTTGGCATCGCCTACAACTCTTGTCATGAATGGATTCCATAATTCGTATTCTTCAAAATTGGTAAGAATGTTCCAAATTTTTTCAATAGTAGAATTCACCGTGATTTGCGTCTCAATTGTCTTCAATTACACTAAAGAATGATCTTTGACTCTTAATAATGAAGCTTTTGATAGAGTAGAAATACTCAGCACCAATCCCGACCAGAATCAGAATAATTGTTACCCTAATTATCAATACTGGAGTCTACCTAGATAAGTTATCCTGAAAAAATGCGGCTTTTATTGAAACTAATTAATTGAAGATAATCTATTCATAATATGATTTTTCAGAGGATCTACAGATGGAAATAATTTGTGATACCAGCTTTCTCATTGCACTGGTTTCGAACCCTATCAAACGCTTTGACAAAATTGAAAACGAAATTGGGAAATTAAATTTCATAGTCCCTACCTTTGTTCTTGATGAACTTGATTCTATTGAAAGAAAATCAGGCCCTAAGAAATCTATGATCGCAAATACTGCAATTCGCATATCTAAGTTAAAATTTAAAATCAAAGATATCGGTAAATCAAAAAATGTTGACAATAAAATTCTTAATTATGCAACCAAGAATAGAAAATTTGCTGTGGCTACGCTAGATGGTAAATTATTGAACAGACTAAAAATGGCTGACGTGACTACTATTACACTATCCAAAAATAAGATTATAATAGCAAATAGGTATTTTGAAGGGTAGCTTTAAATCGTCAATCTATTTTTTATTATGCATGTTTGAGTACGATAAGATCGGTATAACATGGAGCGGTCATGCTGGTTTCAAGATCATATATGGCAATAAGAAAATGTATATTGATCCTTACAAATTGAGCAAAAATTACAAAAACATTTCTGATGCCGACATTGTACTTGTAACCCACAACCATTTTGATCATTTATCAATAGAAGATTTGAAAAATATCATAAATGAAAGAACAGTTATAGTTTCTGCTCAAGAGTGTCTGTCTCAATTAAAGTCTCTGAAAGTGAAAGAATCAATTGGTATTGATCCTCGCAACAGTGTGAAGGTAGATGATTTAAAAATAGAAACAGTTCCGGCATATAATGTCGACAAGGATTTTCATCCAAAGAATGACAAAAAAATCGGATTCATAGTTGAATTTGGTAATGATCGATTATATCACACTGGAGATTCTGATATTATTCCAGAAATGAAAGATACAAAGCCAAGTATTGTACTAATACCTGTTTCCGGAACTTATGTTATGACTGCTGAGGAAGCTTCTCAGGCGGTCAACGAATTGATTAATCCAAAAATTGCAATTCCAATGCATTATGGTACAATCGTAGGTAATAAACAGGATGCAATACGATTCTCAGAACTGGTCACAGTATGTAAAACAAAGATATTGGAGTCAGAATAGCCAGAATTTTTTGCAAAAATTAAAACTTATATACGATCTGTTTTTCTATTATCATTGCAAATGGCAGCTAAAAAGAAATCAAAGTCTGCTAAGAAAGGATCCAAATCAAAGAGGTAATACTTTCGCAGTCACGATTATCTCTTAATTCCCCCCTTCTTTTGTTAGAAAACTAATGATAAAATTCTTTTAACAAATAGTTTGGCATATTTATTTTTTACAAGTACGTTATCAAAATTTTTTCCAGTACGTTAAAAAATGAGTGTAATCAACAAGCATTATTATGCTATTTGGCGACAGAGTTTTATTTCATGTTGGAAATTATAATTTTAATGTACGTCATTTATTAGTTATTGCAGTATTAGTTATTGCATTTACAACAGCTTTCATAATGCGTTCTTTTCCGATTAAGTATGGTTATTATCTAAATGAATTCGATCCATATTTTGATTATAGAGCAACTAAGTACATCGTAGATAATGGTCTGGATGCATATCTGAAGTGGCATGATAATATGTCTTGGTATCCTGATGGTCGAGATATACCGAGGACGTCACAAGTTGGATTACATGTGACAGCGGCGTATCTGTACAAGATCTTTGGAGGTAATAGTTCTGTTTTAGATTTTACAATATTATTACCTGTTGTGTTAGGATCATTGACCACAATTGTTGTTTTTGCATTGGTAAGGTCACTGGGCGGAACCACAGCAGGCCTTTTTTCCGCATTACTAATTGCTTTTACTCCCGCTATCATTCAGCGTGGAAATTTAGGTTGGTTCAAATCCGAACCCCTTGGTCTGTTCCTTGCACTTTTGGCTCTGTACTTACTTATCTCTGCAATGAAGCATAAGCCCAGGATTGCCATTGTAAAAGCAGTAGTAGGAGGATTATTATTAGGTCTAGCCAATGCTTCGTGGGGTGGAATTCAATACTTTAGTATCCCAATTTCATTATTCTTTTTTGCAGTAACTTTTTTGCGAAATGATATCAAGATCCCCTTAATTGTTGCAATTTTGTTCACGGTTGCTACGGTATTATCTGCCGGTTTGTCTCCAAGACCTGGTCTCTCATTTGTATTTGGACTTCCAGGTATTGCCCTCATAGGAGGAACAATATTTATGATTGTGTCAGCAATTGTGAGGAAATTTAGTTCATCGAATACTTTCGTAAGAAACAATTGGATCTTGATTGGAGCTTTTTTTGCATTTGGTATAGGAATAATCGTATCTGGAAGTTTTCAGGGATCCTCATTTAGATATCTAAATGCAGTTAATCCATTTCTTTCTTCTCAAAATCCCCTCGTAGAATCCGTTGCTGAGCATTTCACTCCAACGTTGGTAGAATATTTCACTGATTATTCAATTCTAGTAATGTTTGCTGGATTTGGGGCGCTTATGGCATTTAGACACAGAAATGACATGTCTATTTTTTCACTAATCATTGGAATTACTGGAGTGTACGTAAGTGCAACGTTTGCAAGATTACTGGTATTCTCTTCAATTGGAATCATACTCTTAGCTGGATTGGGTCTGTATGAAATCACTAGAAGTGTAATCAGTTATAAGGCATTATCAGAATCCTCACATAAGAAGAAGAAAAGGATAGAAGGCGAAAAAATATCTCAAACGGACAAATCATTAAAAATTGTATATTCAGTAATAATTGTTATTTTAATTTCAATTCCTGTTCTGGACAATGGTATATTATTCCCACAAAATTCAAATTGGTTGAGTTCTGCTGACATTCCTCCTTCTATTGCAAATGGTGGTACTGGATTTAGAGTCAAGACCAATGATTGGATAGGCGCATTAGATTGGATCTCTGCAAATACACCCTCCAATTCAGTAATTGCATCTTGGTGGGATTATGGTTACTGGATAACAACATTGGGAAATAGAACTAGTTTGGCTGATAATGCTACAATAAACCAAACACGTATCGCAACAATTGCAAAGATGTTTATGGATCAAACCGAAAACGGCCTTAAAATTGCAAAGGATCTAAAGTCTGACTATATAGTAGTATACATTGTCGGACAGAGATTTAGTGGTATCAACAATAGTGAGGTGTATGTTTTAGGTAACGGAGGCGATGAAAGCAAAAAACAGTGGTTTATACGAATAGGAGGATTCGATGAAAATAGATATCTTGAACAAGATGGTTTTACGCCAACTCCCTTCTTCTGGAATAGCACACTACTTGGACAATTGATACCTTTCACTCCTGTCTCATATATATTAAATGGTGCCCCATCGAGCGAATATCAACCAGGTGCGACTGCAATTTATGCAAAAGACATCAAATACCCAGAAAATGGTAATGAAGATCAACCACTAAAATTGGTTTATGCATCGGACAGCTTCAAGAGTAACAGACCGGGTCTATTTTTTGGAGTATTAATATACCAAGTAAACCCTAATTATATACCTAAAACAACATCAGACCCGTATAACGAAATTATCGATAAAGAGAAATTTTCAATAAACACCACCAAGTCTAATATTGATATGAAATCAACGAATGAATCTAAATTAGCTCTGATAGATACAACCCAGGGACCTATAACTATTGAATTCTTTCCAGATGTAGCTCCCATGCATGTCTCAAATTTTGAGAAACTTGCAGATTCGGGATTCTACAACGGCACTGTATTCCATCGAATTGTCAAAGGATTTGTAATTCAAGGTGGAGATCAAAATACAAAAAATAACACAAATAAAGCCGCGTGGGGTACAGGCGACCCGGGTTATAAGATCAAAGCAGAATTTAGTAACATACCACACGATAGAGGAATTGTTTCAATGGCAAGATCCTCAGATCCAGATAGTGCAGGCTCACAGTTCTTTATTGTTTTGAATGATTCTAGATTTTTAGACAACCAATATACGGTATTTGGTAGAGTCATAAACGGGATGGATGTCGTTGATAAAATTGCTGCATTACCAACAGCTGAAAATGATCAACCTCAAGATCCAAATTTGGCCAAAATACTTTCTATAAAAACAGTAGATAGAAATTCGACAGAGTTGAAAAGGTGAAAAGTTGATAAAACGATTTCAGAGGATGTTTTATTTTATTAGTGCAGCGTAAATGAACGGTAACAATGTGGTTGCCTCTCCATGTATTGTAGTTTGCTTTGCTTTTCCCTTTACTTTTCCCCACGATATTGCTTCTGCAACTAAGGCCCCGCTCAAACTACCATCCCATTCAGAAGCTGTTGTTATAGATACTGCATAGTCCAATCCTCCTCTAAATTGGTTCCACCATATTGTATGATGTTTTGAAATTCCACCCCCAATAATGAAAGCACCAGTTTTATTTGCATCATAAACCAAGTCGGATAGTCTGGTTTCATCCAATAGTATATTCATATTAAAATTCTTATGTTTCTGATAAAAGAACCATATTTGACTTCCAACTGCACCATCTACAATACCCGGAACTATGACAGGAATATCATTCTTATACGCCCAGTACAAGAATGAAGTCTCATCTAGAGTACTGCCTATATTCTTTGTTATTTCAAAGGTTGATACACTCTGGAATCCTTTCTTGTAGAGATCGTTTAGACAATCTTGTACCTTTTTTTCAATAACAGGACCATAATTATTTTGGGGTACTAGTACATTTCCCAATCTATGAATGTTCTTTTTATAAAGCAAGTTATCATCCATTCGAAAGTCTCCAGAATAGTATTTTGTGCTTGTTCTTGCAATATCATGATCCAGTGCACCACAGGTTGTAATAACGCAATCAAACATCTTGTGTTTTAACATGTCCTTGATAATTCCTCTCGCTCCAGTCGAGATAATTGATCCTACAAACGACAAGAATTTGGTACAGTTCTTGTCCTTTGTCATCGTACGAATTATATTTATTCCGTTCCAAAGATTTTTGGATTCAAAACCACCAGAATTTGCCATACCATCAATTAGTAAAGATATGGAATTTGATTCAATTTTGTAATCGCGTACTGAATCACTCAATATATTCCTATGCGATTTTTTTGTGTTTTTTGGTTTCAATTTCCTACAGTTAAGTTTCTAACTATATATTATTTTTATCTGTTTCATAGAAAAAATCTATCCTATAAGATTTACTGTTCCGCATTGAATTCACTTTTCTCATCAGTTGGGACATTAGTACAAACATTGGGCTTTTCAATTTTTCGTCACATTATTATAATGATAATCTGGTATATTCTCAGATGCGTGTAAGATATTGGCGTTTAGGTGTTAATGACCTTTTAAATTCAACATACCCTATCGAAAGGGCTAATCATTGGGACATTAAATGTCTACAAGGAGAGTATGAACACTTTGGAGTTTTTTGGTTTAGGTACGGCACTCCTTTTGATAAGGAACTAATAAATGGAATATGTTTCTATTATAACGACATATCACAAGAAAAAGTTCAAAAATTATTAGATTTTCTGCAGGAAAAATATGGAGGCAAAGCACTATACAGGCAAAGTCGAGTTTTTCTTCAAGATTCTAGAGAATTCAGTGATAAAAACGAAATAGCTAATCTTGCCAATGAAATCAGGGTTAAATTCAATGGGCCAATAGAAATTACTCTTGAATTTGAAAAAGTTACTCTAGAAGAAAAAGAACAAAATGCATTCAATTTTCCTTCAGATAAGGCACTTCCTATCGCTGGTTCAGACTAGAGTAGAGAACAATAAAGATGCTCACGTCAGATTGAAAATATCTTGTTCTGATTAACTATCAGTTATTATCCTCTAGTATGGATTTTATTTTCTCCCTTAACTTGGATATACTGACCGGCTTGCTAATAAAATCAGTAACATTGACCGATGGAATAACTTTGCTGAATTCTTCTTTATTAATTTCAAATGCAGTAATAAATGCAATCTTCATAGCAGGATCATTTTCCTTTATGCGTCTATACAGCTCAAATCCATTTATTTTAGGCATTCGAATGTCGGTAATTACAAGATCGTAATATTTTGGAGGATGATTCTGAAAATTATTTATGGCATCATCACCTTTTGAAAATGTTTCAACCCTAAAATCATTTTTTGACTCTAATCCTCTTTTTATGACCGAAAGGATATCAGATTCATCGTCGACAATCATTATTCGTGGTGGTGAATTATTTTTTTTACTTTCTGTCATATGTCAAATTTTGATATAATTATCATATATAATAAGTGTTTACGCACAATTTAAGAAAATTGTCCTCTTTCATATTTCCAATTTGGAACCTTGTTTAATAGGCAAAAAATAGCATTTCTCATAGGTAGAACTTTCATTTGGAGAAAATTGATATATCGAAAAAAATAATGACATAAAAATGACTGAAAATTCAACTTGGTTAAGCCTCTTACAAGAGTCGAAAATTAAGGAATTCAACGAATGGAGAATGGACAACATCTCTATGAAAATCGATCTGAGTGGAATGGATTTTTCAGGAAAGAATCTTTCAAATGCATTCCTAAACGGCATCAAGTGTAACGGAACAAATTTGTCAAGATGCAATCTACAAAAGGCCAATTTTGCTCAATCTGAAGTTATGGATTCAAATTTTGAAAATGCGAATTTAACAGACGCGATTTTTATTTATGGAAATTTGAAAAGTAGCAAATTAATGAATTCAAATCTAACTGGAACAAACTTTATGTGGTCAGATTTGAGAAATTGTGATTTCCGAGGATCTAAATTGAGAAAAACGGTCTTTGTTGAAGCCAATTTACAAAATGCAAAATTAGATCCATTGGATAATGAATCTGTTTATCTTAAATTCGCAAAGCTGGAATAAAAATCCATTTTCAAATCTAATTTAAAATATTTCACGTCACCCGAGGAAACTCCAATAGATTAATACGAATGAAATATCAAGATAAATTGATTGGAAGTAGATAAGATACGAACTTTGAAGTTACTAAGCAAATGGTCATTAAATAGGGTCTTAGGTAAACGACGGCCACTAGTGGCTGTTTTCAGTTTGACCCATTATTGTAATTTTTATTGTCCTATGTGTCCTTTTGGCGATTCCAATAAAGAAGGGCAATTAAAACTTGTAAATGAGAGGGACCTGACTACAAAACAATGGAAAAGTATTTTCGATAAGGCCTCAAAATATTGCGTTTGGTCAATTATTGAAGGTGGAGAACCAACAAGTCGACCAGATTTTATGGACCTCGTAAGTTACCTTCATAGTATCAATTTGCCTACTTCATTGATTACAAACTGTTCACTTTTACACGCTGTGGATCTTGAAAAACTGAAACAAAACATCCAATTTATTACTTGTAGCATTGACTCAGTTTATGAAGAACCCTATTGTAAAGTACGTGGCGTGTCAAGCAAGACCTTTCACAAGGTCATGGAAAACATTGGACTCCTTAATCAAAGTAACATTTCACACTATTTCAATAGCGTAATTACAAAATTTAATACAGATGAATTTATAGATCAAAGTTATTTTGACAAAGCTAAAGAACTTGGTTCAAACGCAGTTTCATTAACTTTTGTAGAAGATAGAGCTGATGTATCGTACTCCTTATTGCCGGATAGAAATACTATGATGGAAGTTTGTGAAAGCATCTTGGATTACGGGAAAAAAAACTCTTCTCCTCAAATAATGATCCCGCCAGAGTATTTTGAACAAATTATCAAGTATGGGCGTACTACTTTCGATGAGTGTGGAGTATGGAAGAGCACTTTTGTTAACGCGGATGGTACTGTGATGGTACCATGCTGGAAATTTAACAAGTCAGAGAACACATATAATTTGCTCGAACAAAGTATCGAAGAAGTCTGGAGCGCACCTCAATGGGATATAGCTAGAACTTGCCACGACTGTCAGGTACTTGGATGTATATGGTATTCTTCTCAGCCCATTACGACTTTTGCTAAAAATTATATGAATGGATTATCAAGGATAATCAATCAACATAAACCAGGTTTACTTCATTGATT
>DATADQ010000233.1:0-3918 GCA_036258455.1 Nitrososphaeraceae archaeon
GATGTTTACTACATCTTTCACACACTGTCATTTTTTAGAAGCGCCATGCTCAAGACATCATTAAGAAATGATTGTCATGAATTAAAATATTCATTATTTATCCACTAGTATTATTAATTAAGTAATCTCTACTAATATTTAGTGCTTACAAATAGCTACAGTTAATATGGTAAGGAGTCGTCTTACTTCATTCTGTCCTTAAAGTCTAATATTGGTTAGCAAGAAATTGGATAGATTAAAGCCTTTAGGCGAAAGATTAATTGACATTGCAGATAGACTATATCAAGAAAAAAAGCAACTGTGAGAATATCATGAAATAGAATATAAGCAACCAACTGTAGAAGATTTACCCAAATGTTATTTAGCCAATTAACTAGATCTAGAATAGGCACTTCATAGTGAAACTAAAGCCTATCGTTGAACCAATAAAAATAGAGAAAGAAAAATTGGAAGAATTAGAATTAATATTAAAATGTATTAAAACTACAGACAGTTTAAGATACGACGCAATTAAAGAATACGCTGGCGGAGTATGCATGCTTTGTGCTCAACTTCCCACTAGATTAGTAAGGTATGATATGGATGGCGCTCAATTAGTCGAGAGATATTGTGAAAAGTGTTTTAAGAAATGGGACCAATTAGAAAAAAAGAAATTAGAATAATAGGTTCAAAGGAAAAAAGAGAACCAATTAGTTACTTTCAGAGATGTTTAAAGTTTAGTATTTATTCAGTATTACAACATTTTGCAGATCAATTTTATTTAACATCAGTCGTATTGCGTTTGTGTGGAATTTAACGATATCTAATATCTGCAATAGCAACTGAGCGGTTGGATGGGTTAAAAAATATGAATTAGAACTTATAGAATGATTTAATGAATATTTCCTTCTAAAAGAAATAGAGATAGCTAATCCACTTTACTTAATAGTGGGGATGATGCTAATACTAATTATGACCAATACTGAAACAAATCGTGATTTGCTTATTCGATCAGGAACAAAAAAGGCTATATTTGTGGCAACTTCATTATTAGGAAGTTGGTATAATTGAAGACTTTGCAGTATGTGAAACCCTTTATTGCTCAGCCCAAGAAAAAAAGTAAATTCTGCGTAATGTGTGCGAATATAGCAACACAAATAGCATGCTTTGAGGTTGGAGATAATGTAACTGTCATTGAAAAATACTGTGATACCTGTATTAGTAATATTAAATAGGTCTTTAAAGTATACAGACACGATAATGAATAATGAATTTTTGTATTTAGGAAACTTACTGGGACAAAAAGTCACTATCATCGATTGAATTTCAAATACATCTTGAAATTATTTCTATTGTGTTACTAATACTAAGATCTTCAGATATCTAGGAATTTCATACCAGAGGATTTGCTACTGCTGGTGGAGTGTCATGTGATACTAAGTTCAGGATCCTTCAATTGATTATGATCTTCGTATTTATCTTGACAGTTATTTCGCATAATATTTATAATAAATATATTGAAAACCATGTAAATTTTATGGGGGGTTCGGTGGGATGCGATACACTAGTGTAAGTAATCCAATTTTAATGAAGGCGGGATAAATTTGGTTGGTGCCTGTCGTGACTCACTGTTAACAGCATGGATCCAGAGGAATATGATTGATATCGATATTGATTGATCAATCAATACATCTTTATTGTGTTTAACAGTACTATATTTAGAACGATTTTGGAAAAAAATAAGTGCGATAAGTGTAACTTGACTATCCATCCTAATTTCATAGGTAATCATAAATGTGATCATCAAAACTGTCCAATTTGTAAGAGTCCTATTACTCCTTCACAATATTGGTTCCATGTAAGATCACATCCGGGTCATGAAAATGATAGTCCACCACCGCCAAGAGCAAGTACGTTTGACAATAGACAAAACGCAAACTATTCCGGTTATGGCAATTATCAAAGAAAGTAGCCAGATATTATTTTATTTTCAAACCAATCAAGGCGAATCAGATTCGGTGGGGTCAGTTTAGAGTTTTACACTAGTTTATCGAATAATGACCTCATATCACTAGTGATAGTTGTTACTTATAGAATCAGTCCATTACTCCCCAGTAATTTTTTGTCATGAATTCTACAAGAGAAGTTATCCAGCCTTGATGTAGACTTGCTTAATTATGGACAACAAATTATAGAAAAATGACCGGTGGGACTGGAAGCGCAAGCGTAGAGAATCCCACCAGCCGGTGTCTATTTGTGTTAAAGGAGTACTCAGAGTTCTGCTACTAAATATAAGAACCTACCTTACCTAAGTTTACTTACGGAAAGCCATCGGAATTTTTAATAAGTTGTCGATTTAAGCAAAATAGCCTTGAGTCAAAATGATAGGTGTCAATGCGGACATAAAAGATTTCATCACGTTCGAAAGTCATCCAAGAATGGCCCTACGAAATGTAACAAGTGCGATTGTCTGAAATTTAGAATTCCTAATTAGCGAATATCATAATAAAGTTTAAATGATCTTTTACCATACGGAAATAGGATTACAATTTTTAGAATAAACACCGGTGGGGGCCGCTTATCGGATGAGACGCACGGCTCCACCTGGCGCTCTACATTAGAAAACGTAGAGGTTTACCAATACAAATCAATAATGATTATTCAACTGAAAATGTAATAGAATTATTTCTACTTTGGAACAATTCTATATATTGCTCCTTCATCAATTCCTCGGGAGCCTGAAACTACATACAGATAGCCATCAGGACCAACCTTTAAATCAGTGACAATTCCAAAATTTTCACCAAATACTATCTTATTAGAATCATCTCTCTTGTTGTATACTAAATCGGCAAGATCACTACTTAAATCTAATGAGTCTCTATCATCATTTAGATCAAAATGAAAAATCGTTCCTTTTTTTGCTGAACCTACAAAAATATCATTTTTATATTGCTTTCCTAGTTTATCAGAATCTAAAAATACTAAGGCAGTTGGTGCTACAGGTCTATCCCATACAAACTCTGGATTGCTGTATTTTCCCTTACCAGTAAAATCAACAAATTCTATTTCCTTATTAGAATCTTTAAATATGCCCTCTTTCTCTCTTGTCTGGTTTAATTTCCATATCCCTTGTACTTTTTCCCAGCCGCTGTTAAAACCTGGTTTGACAAGGTTAATTTCATCTCCAAATTGAGGACCATTCTCCGTGTCCCATAAATTATCCGTTAATGGATCAAGGCCTATCCCAAAGCTGTTTTTTATTCCATACGCATAGTACAGATTAAGGGGATAATTATCACCAAGTATTCCATTTTCAACAGGCTTCCCATCTTGAGTTACCCGTAGTATACCTGCACGACCATCAGGAGCGGTGCCATTAATAATATTCTGTGCCTTAGTATCATAACCTGTCTTATTCTGGTTAAATTTAGTTGATTGTAGATCACCGGTAGTAACAAAAAGATTTTTTTCATTATCCATTAAAAGTCTGCCTCCGTTATGACTTGGTCCTGGCAAACCAGGTAAACTTACGATTAATTTGGGATCTATGAGTTTATTATTCTTTGAATCTAATTCATATCTATATACATAATTGCCACAATCTTGAATACGAGTGACCTTATCTTTTATGCATTGTGTATAGTAAAGATATACAACAGTATCGTGATCTGAACTCTTATTTTTATTTTCTGTTATAGCAATACCCAGCAATCCTCGTTCATCTTTATATCCTACATCAATATGAAGTAGTGGACCAGTAACGTTATCATTAATTACTTCATATACATTACCAGAATTTTTTTCTAATAGCAGAAAGTCATCATTTCCCAAAAAATCAATACCTGTTGGGAAATCGAAGTTCCGAGCGACAAGCTCAACCTTGAGACTTGAGTCTGTTAAATTCGGTCCAGGAATTGTTACATTTTGACCATATGT
>DATADQ010000234.1:0-3476 GCA_036258455.1 Nitrososphaeraceae archaeon
AAATAGTACTAATGCCACAGCAGCAAATAGTACTAATGCCACAGCAGCAAATAGTACTAATGCCACAGCAGCAAATAGTACACAAATTCCAAAATCGGTCCAAATTACTACTTCTGATACTAAAGCAGCTACAAACGGAACAAGCATCGATATTGATTTACAAATCCAGGCTTTTCCAGTAACAAAGAACGTGGATACGCAATTTATGATTACCTTTTTACAACCATCTACACAAACAGTGCAAGTCCATGTAGACTATGATTTTGCAATTACCAAAATGAACAACGAAGTTTTCAGAGCGTCTTCTAAAACCGGACAGCCATTGCTTCATACTGCTGAAGGAATCGTCAAAATTCCATATAAATTTGAGGAGGGAGGACAGTATTCAGTACAAATAAGCGTCATGGGAATTAATTTTATTCCAATAAAAACAGAACAAGCATTATTCGATCTGAAAGTAAGTTAAATGTAATACCATTTGGTATTCAAAGTGGTACTCTATTTGTAAAATGAACCAAAATTATTTTGTGAATGAAAGAAATTATTGGGTTTCAGTTTCATTTGTCGTTTCATTGTCAGATGGTGTATCAATTTCTGAACTGGTGCCAGAAGTAGAGGCTTCATTAACCAATTTGAGTTCACTATTGTTGATAAATGCATATGCGATAAATAGCAAAAGGAGCACACAAAATATGGTGCTTACTATTAGAAAGATATTCATTGTTATATTGAATATTTCTTTGAGTAATTTAAATTAGTATCAGAAATATGAGAGTATTGTAAGTCCAAAATAGCAATGATAATCTAGATAAAAATATGTTCGAGATACTTGAGGATAATAATTTTAACAAAAGTTGTAAACATTAACTGAGCTCAATAAATATCAGCCTAAAATGTCCTCACAATGTCTATAAATCAAATTGAATTTATCAAGACATACAGAAAGATTTGTGAGGAGATTTGACTGGACAACCCTCGATCTTGTGTACCTGAAAAAATGGACAGTCATTGGCATAATCATAGGAGTCATTTCGGGATTATTAGTAATTACTGCTTATGAATCGATTAGGATTTTTTCATCATTTTTTCTAAGTGATCTAGTAAGGTATATTCAACCTTATCCAGAAGACGTCGCAAATTTGTCCTCCGACTATTCATTGTATGTCTTGAAGCCATGGCTTATTCCAGTTATTTTAGGACTTGTAGGCTTGGTGGTAGGAATAATTTCGACAAAATTATCGGCGAACATGGGTAAGAATGGGATAGATGAGATTAGTGATCAATTTCATAATAAGAAATCCGAATTTAGTCTAAAAATTTCATCATTAAGATCTTTTTTCAGTACTCTAGCTGTAGGAAGTGGAATGAGTGGTGGAGTTGAGGATTCTCTGGCACATACAGGATCCACATTTGGATCAATAATGGGTAGAATTTTCAAACTTGATCAGGAGGAAATTCGTATTGCAATTGCTGCGGGAATGGGTTCAACTATAGGAGGGATCTTAAGGTTACCCTTTGGAGGAGCAATTTTTAGTTTAGAATTACTATACCGTAGGGATTTCATTATTAAATCAGTATATCCAGTGCTTTTAGCATCAATAACAAGCTATATTATTTCAGGAATTATTCTAGATTGGCCATCTTTTTTATATGTCCCACAGGAGTTTATTACTAAAACTAGTCTTCAGTCTTTAGCGGCATATGGCATAATTGCGGCAATTATAGGATTAATAGGAATAGGATATGTAAGGACGGTCAAGATTTTTCAAATACATTTTGAAAGAATGAAAATTCCACTTTACTTCAAACCCGCGCTCGGTGGAATAATTATTGGGATATTCGCAATTGGCTTTCCAGAAATATTAGGAACGGGTTATGGATGGTTACAACTAGCAACAGTTGGCAACCATCAAATTTTTCCACTGTGGATTATGTTTCCAGTGATTGTAATGAAAATATTTGCCACATCAGTTTCTAATGCGTCACGGAATAGTACTGGTCTACTTGGTCCAACATTAGTTATAGGTGGTCTTATTGGTTCTGCCCTAATTACATTATTTCACTCTTTTGGA
Source organism: Nitrososphaeraceae archaeon (assembly GCA_036258455.1). GTDB lineage: Archaea > Thermoproteota > Nitrososphaeria > Nitrososphaerales > Nitrososphaeraceae > TA-21. The sequence goes on from DATADQ010000234.1 coordinate 2,073, forward strand.
ATTTTCATGTTTATTGACACTACGTCTGCTACTTTGATATCGATATTTGCTTTCTTTACAGCGAGTACTAGAACTCCAATCTCAGCAATTGTGATAGGGATTGAAATTGTTGGAAGTTATACATTGCTTATTCCGACAGTCATATCCGTAATCATATCAAATATTATCTCTGGTAAAAATAATTGTATTTATAAAAATTACGTTTCCAATTTAAAGACGCAATTGTCGAATGCCAAGAAATATGATTTGAAGTTAAAAAATTACTTGGTAAGAGATGCGATGAATGCAGATTTCTATAATATAAATCGAAATACAACTATTAATGATGCTATTCACATAATGAAAGATCTTAATGTTAAATCACTAGTTGTTACTAATAATGAAGATGAATTTGAAGGGATGGTTTATTTTGAAGATTTATCAAATGTTTCAACAATTCAAGAGAATATGATTGTTGAAACTATCATGGTATTTGACCCACCAATCCTAAGGCCTCTGGATCCGATTCTGAACTATTTTGAACTGATAAGTAAAACAGCTGTATCTGAAATTCCGGTAGTATCGCCAGATGATAATAAATTAGTCTTGTCCATATTATCAATAAAAGATATAAACAAATTATTGAACAATATCAATGACCCAATCTTACCTGATATAGAAGATAGCAAATTGCATAAAGATATCACTAGTAATGATTTTAATAATCTTTCCGTAGATCAAGAGATTTACAGTAATAATAAAATCTTTAACAAGTTGAGAGATTACTGGACACGATAATTGTAGAAATTTTCAATATTAGTTTTGGATAGTTGTTACTTTACAGTATTATTCTAATCGCTAGTTAGATAAAGAAGAGATAAATGAGATGAATAAATCTTGATTTTTGTTTTAATTATAAAAAAGAGAAAAATGGAGATTTAGTTTACCACTACTTGTCCCTTCATATAAGGATGAAGAGTACAATAGTAGTCAAATGTTCCTGCGTTACTAAACGTCCACTGAAATGTTTTGCCTGCTGCCAAATAACTTGAGTCAAATACAGTACCCGACTCGCCTCCTTCAGCCGTTCCTGAAGTTACTGTATGTAGTGTGGAATCTGCATTTTTCCAAATTACCCCTGTGCCCTTTGATATCGTTAAAGTTGGAGGCTCATAGAATTTGGCATTACTTGGAGAAGAGGAACCTGCAGCAATAGTTACTTCAGAAACCGAGGATGGTGATGCGGATTGGTTTCCTCCCATAGTAGTGGTATTGCCACCCGTCATTCCACTCATATTGCTGGTCATATTTCCACCCATCATTGTTTCGTTACCAGTGGTCATGTTACTACTGCTGGTATTGAGCATTGTAGCGTTTTGGGTTACTTCAGTATCACCATTGCCACCATTGCCACCATTGCCACCA
>DATADQ010000235.1:0-2709 GCA_036258455.1 Nitrososphaeraceae archaeon
CTCCTTTTCTGATAACCTTCCAAGATCTCTCAAGCGTCTTTCCACCTACAGTGTCAAATACTACATCTACATCATGAACTATATTTTCAAAGCCTATTTTCTTGTAGTCAATCACCTCGTGTGCCCCTAAATCCTTCAAAAGACTGGAGCTGTTTGCCGAAGCCGTTCCGATGATATACGCACCAGTCCATTTGGCAAATTGTACCGCAATGCTACCCACGCCACCAGCTGCCCCATGGATGAGTATTGTATCTTTTGATGACAGACTGGCATGGTCGAAAAGCGCTTGCCACGCTATAAGACCAGCCATTGGAACTCCTGCAGCATATTCATGATCAAGAGAGTGCGGCTTTGGTGCGATCTCTGAATCCATTGCAATAACATATTCCGATTCGGCACCATTACGTTTGACAGAAGAAGGATCAGTCAGACCATACACAGCATCACCCGCCCGTAGATTGGTTGCTCTAGAACCTACTTCTTCGACGAGACCTGAAAGTTCATGTCCAAGGATTAGAGGAAGGGTGATGCCGGGATTCTTCCAAATCCAAACTATCTCATTATGTGTAACACCTGTAGCATAGACTTTAATTAAGACTTCTCCTTCCATAGCATGCGGCCGCGTAACATCTTCTTCGTATATCAAGTCATGAGGCCCCCCTTCATATTTGTGAATACTAACTGCTTTCATATTTTTCGACAAACTTGTATCCTATAAAATAATAAGCTTTTGGGATAAGTTTTGGATAAAATGATTTTTGCTAGATCTTTATGCGGTTGAAGTCTCCTATGATGAAACTAGTTCCCGGAGTAATTAGATCCAAAGACTGTTTACAAAGTGGGCCCATATTTTCATCCTTTTCCATCTTTGCAACCTGCGCTAATCTTGAGCATTACATTATGCCAATAAAATTCGTCAATTTAATAGAACAAATCGTGCAATTGAGGGGATATTATTCTCTTTAATAACAAAAAGCATATAGTAACCTGGAGCTCACGCCAATCAATTATTTGGACATATGTAAATGAAAATCTGAATCCGCTTGTAGAATTGAGATAAAAATGAATTATGACGACCAGAGGGATAGGTCCCTAGATTTAGGGTTCCTCAATCTTAAATGACAACAAATAACCATGTATTAGAGAATTTTGAACTCTAGAAAAAGTTTAGCACAATTTCGATACGAGGATGAAAAATCTCTACCTAAAACTGTAATGACGTTCCATTAACAATAATACTGATCTGAACAGGGCTAAAAGTCTAGAGGTAAATAAAAGGGGATTTGACATTTTTACTCTGCTATAATATCTCATCTAACCAATCAAAAATACGTTGATTTGAAAGAGCAGGTGCACCACATTGACAATGCTCTTCTGCACCCTCCTCAGTTGTGAACTGGATGTATTTTTTAGGACAGGTTAGAGCATCATATACCTTTTTTGGTTGTCCTGGAAATGAATCATCCTTCTCGCCCTCAAGAACCAAAGTAGGACATTTTATTTTTTGTGCGATATCTTTGACAGTATATTTTTTAGATCCTTGTATTAGTTCAAATGGCGAACTGGTTCCAGTAGTCCACATACCATGTTTCAGGTAAATCGCATATTTGTATCGATGTCTGATAAAATATCAGTAACCGTATTGACAACATTTACGTCACCATTTTCAACTGCTATTCGTAACGATTGAGGAAACCCTGCAGCAATTGCATCATATCCATCATAGACTCCATTATATAACACACAGGCAGCAATTCGATCTTCAAAAGCAGCAGCTCTTGCTGCCAAATAGCCTCCCATGCTTATTCCCATAAGTGCAATACGACTAGGATCCACTATTTCTTTTCGTGATGAGGCATAATCCATAACTGGGGTAACTACTTTTTCCCAGTCATATCTAAATGGAATTTTTTGTTTACGTATCACTCCTCCCTGACCTGGACCTTCAAAAGTCAAGCAATTATAACCCCGGTCCAACGCCGGAGCAGCGGCAGATGCATAAAGTTCTTCCAAAGTTGAATCAAATCCACCATGGACTATTAGAGTTGGTCTAAGAGTACGCGCGCCTCTAACACTATTATGATCATTTGCACGATAAAAGTAACCTGGCAGCGTAGTTCCTTCATATGGTATCTTTATTGGTTCAAAAGAGGGGAAGAAAAGCTTCGCGGCCTTTCCAAAACATTCTTTACTATTTGACCAAGTACTTCGAACCCTCGGATCCTCTGGCTCTATAAGGAGGAATTCTGCTACCCTGTAATAGTTTGAAGCACGTAGATAGGCCTCGCGTGCACTATCTTTGTGACTTCTTGCAAGACAGTCCTCTGCATATTTATGGACTCTTTTGGCTGTTTTCAACCATTCTATATGCCAACTCTCAAAATCTCCTTCTTTAATACGGTACGCGGTAGATAGACATTCACCTATGTCTGCAGCCTTATAGTAAGTCTTATCGATTGTTCTAAGTAACTGCAATGAGAATGTAGGGTCATGGAATACAACCTTCATAATGTATCTTGGATTCAGGTTTTTTATAAATAAGTTCTTATGGAAGTATATGATGCAATCTAAAAGTCCTGGTGTTCAAGGGGTTTGAAGTAGCAACAACGTTAACCCTAATTTCCCACGACCTCTTGTATACTCAATGAAATTCTAGATACTGGAAAAAACATGATAACAGGAAACCTAGAATAAAAATTAATACTAATG
>DATADQ010000236.1:0-16261 GCA_036258455.1 Nitrososphaeraceae archaeon
TGCTATAAGAAAATTGTTAGATGAAGAAATGGAAAGTACTATAAGAGGTATGTATTATGCCACTTTAAGCACTGTTGGCGATGAAAAAAATCAACAAAAATTCTGGAATGGTCAGGATGACTCTGATGATGCAATAAAAGCAATTGAGCTCTTGACAAATGTTCCACGAGAAGAATTTTCTGTTACTTCCAAACCTAAAGGAATGATTTCAGGGCCCATTACTCTTAGTGTGGGAGGAGATTTGATTGATTGTAATCTTGGGAGCAGAGCAACATCCCAACTGATTCCTACAAATATTCGAGATCTCGAAATTGTGAAGGTAAAGGCAGATTTTGTCATGGTCGTCGAGAAAGACACGGTACTCAATAATATAAGAAAATCCGGTTTTATACAAAAATATAATGCGATACTGCTTACCGGATCAGGAGAGCCGGATCGGGCTACAAGAATGATGGTTAAAATGTTAAACGAAAAATGGAAAAAGCCTGTAGTTATTTTTGCTGATGCAGATCCATGGGGATTGGGAATTGCATTACGTTACAAAATTGGAAGCGAATCTTTAAGTTATGATAGTCACAGATTGGTAACACCAAACTCAAAGGTCCTAGGAATGATGTTTTCCGATATTTATGAATACAAAATACCTAAGGTCGCTAGACTTGCTGCTACTCCAGAGGATCTAAATAGGGCAAATGATATGAAGAAAAAACCATGGCTCCAGGATAAACGATGGAAGAAAGAATTAGATTTGTTTCTAAAACACAAAGAAAAATGTGAATTGGACGCATTTTTCAAATACGGATTCAAGTATTTAGCTGACACCTATCTACCAAATAAATTGAGGGAGGCAGGGGTCATCTAGTCCGATATGACATAGGACAGTTATTGTCAATACCTCAATCGATCACAATCATATCAAGTTGGTGGATCATTGACCATTACATCTTTTGTAAACTATATTTAGCTGATGTTTCCAAAAAGGGACTAGTTTTATTCTTATAGTTTTTCGATTGGATTATACTAAGGAACGCTACGAAGATAAATCCGATTGTTTGTATTGCGATTAGAGGAACCAATATAGGATTTCCAGATAACAAACATATGGCTATTGCAATGCACCCATAAGCACTAAAAAAGATCTCTAACAAAGTAGTTTTTGTAAATGGTAGAACATATTTGTTATTACGCCACTCTTGATTTTTTTCCATTATTCCAAATTTTGGGGTTCTTAAGAATTCGTTCCTTCTTCCGAACAAGGCATCAAATATAGCCACAGAATTGTTAATGGAAATTCCACTTACATAGAATATCATGAAAAGGTATTGAAGTGCTTTTATTCTCCATTTCTCACGCCATATTTTTCTAATCATTATCAAATATGTTGCAGGTCCTAATAGAAGATATGCAACGATCCCAAGTGCTGGAGCCCAAGCAGTATCATATATCTGATAGTTCATCAACAGCAGTATGGGAAATATGAGGAATTGTATTAGAAATAGAGGATTAATAATATGCTTGGTTAATTGAATAAATATCTGAATTTTAGTATCTATGGGAAGTTTTCTTTGAGATAATAGAATGATCAAAAGTTTATTTGCTACTTGTATAGAACCTTTTGCCCATCTGAATTGTTGACGTTTTGCAGCATTCATTTGCACAGGCAGTTCTGCATTCACAACGAGATCCTCATCAAATATACATTTCCAACCTTTCATCTGTGCACGGAAACTCAAATCCAAATCCTCAACTAGCGTACTCGTATGCCATCCACCCGCATCTTTTATACATAAAGTCCGCCAGATTCCAGCGGTTCCATTAAAATTCATAAATAGATGTGTAAGACTCTTTGCTTTTTGTTCTATGAAAAAATGGAGGTCCAAAGATACTGCTTGAGCTTTTGTCAATATTGAATACTTCTCATTAATGTGGCCCCACCTTCCCTGAACCAGTCCAATCTTGGAGTCATCAAAATATCGGAGGGCTTTTCTTAAAAAATCACTCGCAGGAATGAAATCTGCATCAAATATGGCAATGAATTCGCCCTTGGCAAATTTCAATCCGTCCTTGAGAGCTCCAGCTTTGTAGCCCGATCTGTTTACCCTGTGAAAAACTGCAATCTCGAATCCAATTTTCTTATACTTATCAACTAAAGTTTCGATAATGTTTGAAGTTTCATCATCTGAATCATCAAGGACCTGTATTTCCATTCTTTCCTTTGGAAAATCCATGCCACAAATTGCATTAATTAAACGTGCAGCTACGTATTTTTCATTGTAAATTGGCAACTGAATTGTAACTAGCGGGCAAATTTCAATAGTATAATTCATTTTTTTCTTAATTTTGTGATTTTCTGAATTCCTTGTTGACATGTAACTCAGATAGTTAAAATTCAAAGTGTAAACTGTCATTATCCAAGCTATTGCCATCAAAACGGAGTACAAAAATCCGCTAAATTCTGATATTATCCTCTATCACTACCTAGTGTAAAAATGTACAAGTAAATATTTATAGGTTCACTGTAAGTCCAAGGAGTCTATTGATTTTTTTGGAATATCTTTACGCACTGGGGAGGACAAACATTTTCACATGCCATGCAGAAAATGCAATCTTTTTCTCTAATCATGAATGGTTTTTTCTCTGAGGCAGGATGTCCTGGCGTATCCAGCCACTCATATACATTAACGGGACAAGCTTCAATGCAGGCACCATCCGCAACACAAATATCGAAATCTACTGTAACTTCGGTTCCCCAAATTCCAAGCTGTCCTGGCGGGTCAATTGGTCCCCACACCTTTATTCCTTGATAGGTTCCTGTTACCTGGCGCTTAGATTTGAATTCAGGGTCTATTGGACCGTCTATCTTTGAATATGAATTTCCCGTCCCAACAAGAGCAATGGTTGTATTTCCACCTGTCATTGCTGGAGGATTCTGTGAAGGCGTTGTAACGGAAGGGGTATTTGCCTGAACTTGAGGTTGCGGTGAACTCATGTCTGGAGTCTTCGTATCATTTGCAAGAGAGGCATCTCGAGAAATCGGTTTCTTTTTGAGTGGTGTCATATCGTCTAATTTTTTTGTTGCGTCCTCAGGTGATAATTTTTGTGACTTTTTATAATGCTCTATTAGTTTATCTCCAATTTTAGAGTTCCATATTATTGTGTCGATTATTATTTTTGCATTGGTATCTGCTTTTTGTCTATAATTTTTTATCCAATAGTGGTCACCAAAGTATTCCAAGGGCTTGATTTGATAAATAATATCCACAACGTCGCCAGTGATAATTTCAACTGTTATATCCAAATTTGCTTCAACCTCTTTTTGAGTTATTGGATCAGTACCGCTTTCTGTCCATCTATCTGTAACGTAGATCCGATCGGCGTACGTGTCGACCTTGAACCCAGAACTCTTCAGACTATTGATTATTGCATTAATATCAGAATGCTCTGTTATATCAACCGGTATTCTGAAAATTCCTAATCTGGATCCATGTAAAGGATAAACCCCTCTTTTGGCCACCTCTGACAGCATAACCCAAACGCGATCTTTCAACACGGCGGACATAATTTAACTAATTTATACAAGTGCTAAAAGTATTTCGATTGATATCCAATTGAAAATTGCACTAATTTATGAACTCATTTTGTGAATATGAAGACCCTTATCACTAGTTTAGAATAATCAAGATATCCCTTTACCTTTGCTGAGATTATACTGTAACTCAGGCAGGTAAGATAAGCACAGTATTCTCACCGCATTTCCCTTTTACTTTTCATATCGTTTTACAGCATATCACTACGTTATTTCATTTTTAAAAGTGGTACATGAAGATCCTAAGAATAAGTCACTTACCAAATTTACTGCGTAAATACGTCTCAAAAATACTAGCTAATTGACATCAATTTTTTATTTTTTAACCGATATTAACCGGAGGTTAGCCATTTCCATCACGATACCAAGGCTTGTAAATATCTATTCAAAAAGAAACATCGGCATACATTTTATGCTGTATCAACTTTCTTAAGATTAGATTCATATTTTTCCTTGATAGAGATTAAGGATGAAAAATGAAAATGTTGCGATTTATTTAAATATGTTCTTGTTCAGAGAAACATAAACTGGTCGCTGGTATAATACATATCTGCCATGATGCATATTTTGGATTCAGGTAACTAAAAGTTGCAACATGAAATTTACTACTTGTAATGTAGTATAATTAAAAGCACTTAAATTATCAACTAAAAAAATATTCCTTTTATGGGCCGATAGTTTAGCCTGGTAGAATACCTGCCTTGCATGTAAATGAATTTGTGCAACATTTACAGAGGAAACGTAGGTGGTCGTGGGTTCGAATCCCACTCGGTCCACGCTTAATATTTCTAATCGATTATCTTGTCTTCGAATCTATTTTTTTAACTCTAAATTTTTGTTATAGAAGAAATTCACACATACAAATTTAGCAACAAGATCCTCAACTTTTTTTACTAATTGTTGTAACGCAGTTCTAATATATCATGTATAAAAAATGAAGTTAATGAAAAACGTTAGTATGACAATTATTTTAATATCTGCACTTGTAATCACTTTGGTGTCTACTGCCATATTCAATGGAATACAACAAGTTAATGCACAGGAAAACCATAAAGCACAAGTAAATACTGAAAAGCAGCAAATAAACGAGTGCGAAAATAATTCACAAAATAAACTGGAATGCGCTAATGTCCTTGTTTATGGTGTGGTATGTATGCCCGGATCTGTATGTAAGCTAGAGAAATTTGATGTTCCATTTGAATTAGTCACGCCCTACTAGAAGGGTTGATATTCTTGCTACTGGTAGTCGACTAATTGAAGCGCAACTGTTTATTTAATTATTTAGAACAGCGTAGTTCAACTTGTCTAGTGGAAAAATTTGAAAATTGGAATTTCGTAATCATCCCAGCCTTCAAAAGTACCACGTTGACTATGCAGATTCAAAGTCGATATTTCGACCCACCTCCTTCACATTTCTTTAAATAGATAATAAGAAATTGGATAGCAAAAGTTATTTTTAGCTTTATGGTAGACAAAACATTGTCTTTTTTTGGCGGTGGAAGTAGTGGAAACATTGACAAGAAGAAGTATGAAAGTTTAACTCTAAGCATACGACAAACCGTGCTAGAGAGGTCACATCATAGATGTCAAAAATGTTCTGTTAAATTTAAAGGAAGTAATGGTCCCTTTTTTGAGCACATTAACGGTTCATTGAAAGACAATAGACCTTCTAATCTTAGATCTTTATGTGACAAGTGTTTTGAACACGTTAAAAAGAAAGAAAGTAGAAAAGGATTACTGGGCAGTATGCGAAACAATCTTGGTCAGATGTTTGGAAATTAAAAAGATTACTTACGTAGATTCCAGAAATAAATTTCTGTGCTCTTCACAACAAAAATTTTCTATTTTCATAACCCCGAAGTTTGAGTTTCCCTCTACATGGGTCCAACTTTCTCCATTAAAAAATTTACCACAATATGCACAAGTCGTTTCCAATTAAAAATTATTAATCCTGCGGTTCTTATAAACCTCGTAATGGTCCACTTATTACTATCAATTTTAATCCATTTCCTACAAAACTGAAATAATTTGATTAGAGAATAAAAATATATTTGAAAGTAAGAACATTGTTCAATTAATTGAGTGATAATGAACAAATGGACAGGGAAATTGTTTCAGCTGCAGATGAAAAAAATATCCTTCCTTACGAAAAATGGATTGTCTCTTTCTCCGATTCCAGAAAAAATAATATTAAAATATCTTATCGAGAATTTTTTGCTCAAGGTTTCTATGAAGCTTATGATATAGTTATGACCTATGCCGAGAAGCAAAATGTAGATGTAAGATGGTTTAAAGAGAAACGAAATTGTGGGGGTACTTTTTCCAACTATAAAATTACAAAACTAGAATCCTTTTGCACTTATTGTAATAAGAAGTTTTACCATGATGACCCGATTCCGTGTTATCATTCCTATTGCTACTCAATATTTTGTTCAAGAGAATGTATGAACGATCACCTCATGTTACTACATAGAAGTAAGACTTAGAACTATAGTTAGGTCATATTGATTTAGAATCCGATTTCCCTAAAATTAGAGTAATTAACTTAATTCTTAATTGATCTCCCTTAAATTGATCTAGAAAGTGAGAGCTATAATAACGTGGACTATCGTCAAAAATCTCTTTAACTCTAAAGCCAATAGTAACGAACTTAGAACACAACCAATCCTTCCATAATCTTAACGCATTGTCGGATACAGGTCCTAGCAAATCATTAATTATTTCTGTAACAATAGTAAGAGTTCCTTTTTCTCTCAATTTCTTGTAAATATTTTGATACAGTAAGACCCATTGACTCTCCATACTCTTGTCTATGTAGTTTGGGGGTGGGAGCACGAAAATAAACTCGTCTATGCAATTATCTGGAAAATATGAAAGTACTTTTTCAAAAGAATCATTAATTAAGTGAATGTTTTTCCCTCTCAATTTATCACGAGCCTTTTGAAATTGCTTAGATTCAATCTCAATACCCACATAGCATGTGTTTGGACTATTTGCGGATTCAATAATCTTGCATAATAATTGACCATCACCCATTCCTAATTCTACAACCACTTTATCAAAAGTAGATATTGTTGAAACGATACTACTTTGGGAACACAATATGTATTTCTCTATTGCTGCGGTCTTAATAATTCAGATTCAAGTAACTGTTGTACGAGTTGAACTACTTCTTGTTCAACTTGTTGTCTAGGTAATCCCAATTTGGACGAAAAATGATCAGCTAACTGGGTAATTGTTTTTGTTCCATCGCAACTATTCCAAAAATCAACAATTGCCTGATTCACCATAAATCTCTCCTCTTTTTCATTTTCAAGAATTAACGAACCGTCTTCTTGATTAATCAGCCTGCCCTTTAGCAATGGTTGGTACTTTTCATAATCAACTTGAAACCTCAACTTTGGCCTTCCAAATCCTAGTTTTTCTCTGACCGAAGGTTCTATTCTTTCTATATTCCAAGGTGGATCCCAAACTATTGAGACATTAATGTTCCCTACGCCATCAATTTTCCCTATATATCTCTTAACATCACTGACTAGGGTGTCATGAAGTGGACAACCCCTTGTCGTCATTGTCATTTCAATATCGACGTCATTTGACTCATTTACGTTTACTCCATAGACTAAACCTAAATCGACTATATTAACTGGGATCTCCGGATCCATGCATTTCCTTAATACGGAATATACCTGTTCTTGACTAATACTTTTTGACATCTAATATTAAAAATAGCCTTAGAGATTAAATACTTTATCCATATCTTAGATTTCTTTGGATATGCTTTCTTCGTACGGCGGCCTTAAAATGCCCTTTTCAGTAATAATTCCTGTTATCAATTCTGGAGGGGTTACATCAAATGCGGGATTAAAAACTTTGATACCCTTTGGAGCTAATAACTTGTTCCCCATTTTCATCAATTCACTTTTGTTTCTTTCTTCAATAACTACCTCACTCACATTACTCGTTAAATCAAACGTCGATATGGGAGCCGCGACATAAAAAGGAATATCGTGCCTCTTTGCGAGCGCAGCAACCTGGTATGTGCCAATTTTATTATAGACATGTCCAGTTTTCAATATTCTATCCGCGCCTACTATTACGCGATTGATTATACCCTTGGACATTAAATGTCCTACTGCAGTATCAGAGATCAAACTAAAATCTATACCATAGTGATCTAATTCAAATGCAGTTAGTCGAGAGCCTTGCATCACAGGTCTTGTTTCAGTTGCAATAACCCGAATCTTTTTACCCATATCATTTGCTGCTCTAAGTACTCCCAGTGCGGTACCGTATGTAACTGTCGCCAGTGAACCTGCATTACAATGAGTGAGTATTACCTCATCGTTACGTAAAATATCAGCTCCATTCTTTCCCAATTTCTTATTTTTTGTAATATCCTCCTTTGCCATATTCAGAGAGGAAAGTATAATTGATTTTTTGATGTCTTCAACATTATTTTTTGAAGCTGCTTCATTCATTATTTGATCAAGTGCCCACGCTAAATTAACGGCCGTAGGTCTGGTTGATCTTAATCTGTCGTAGGCAAGTTTAAGTTCTCCCAACAGAGCTTTTGGAGTTTTTGCTTTGCTTGAGTTTGCAGCCAACGACATTCCAAATGCAGCCGCAACACCAATAGCAGGAGCTCCCCTAACAATTAATCGTTCTATAGCTCTAGCAACGTCCTCATATTTCTTGTATCTAACATATACTAATTTACCTGGTAACTTCGTTTGATCAATCATTACCACTTGATTATTTTCCCATTTTACGGTCAAAAGATCCTTTGAACTCTTCCTTATTTTGCCATTATCTTTGTGGATCTTGCTATGAAGCATTAATGAATTGATGGTTATTGAAGTCTATAATAATTTACCTAGTTAAGGCGAGTATTACGAAACTAATAATCATGGCCATCCATACGGATAATTTAATGAATAATTGAGCAGTTATTACCATGTTGGATAATCAAAGGTGACCTTGGTTTATCTATCAATTAATAGGGAACCATAAATAATAGATACTAATAGTTAGCAAGTATGTCATTTATTAAATACCGAGTGATGAGATTAAGGAAGTTTACCAAAAATAAATTCTATGTTCTAGTCAAATATTTGCTATTTGTCTACATAAGTTTCAAGATGAAAATTGGATGGTATTGATAAACAAGTTAAATCAACTAATTAGTGTTCAAACTACTATGACAAATTTGAAATTTGATTTAATTTTCGTCTATTAAATTAAAGTAATTAGACATCATGATTTCGTAGGAAAGCCTATATCACGCAATTCAAATGTACTAAGTGAAGGGAATGTCTATTGAAAAGGAAGTAACTGCGAACAGAAATACAATTGATGATAATTCAATTAACTCTTCCCTACAATATGACCTATTTGATAACATTATAGGTTACGACGATATCAAAAAATTATTTTACTTATCCTTTGACTCACAAAGACCAATTCATATCTTGCTTGTTGGTCCACCTGCATCAGCAAAAACGTTGTTTATGCTTGGATGCATGAAACTTGAACGTTCTTATTTTACACTGGGTACACATAGTACCAAATCTGGGATGGTGGACTATTTATTTGAAAAGCGTCCAAGATATTTGATCATTGATGAGATTGAACATATGTCGATCAGAGATCAGACAGTTCTCCTTAGTCTCATGGAAACAGGAATAATAGCAGAAACAAAACACATGAAGACAAGAAATACTCAACTCAAGACGTGGGTTTTTGCTACTACAAATGAAACTACCCACATGCTCACCCCCTTGTTGTCGAGATTCATGGTATTGCACTTCAAACAATACAAATTTGAAAATTTTGTGGATATATCAATTCACATGTTGTGGCAAGATGGTATTTCGAAGGATATCGCGAAAGAGGTATCTACTCAGGTATGGCACAAAATGAGATCAAAGGACATAAGGGACTGTATAAAGATTGCACATCTTGCTAAAACGAAGGATGATGTAAATTGGATTGTCGAGACTCTTTTAAGATATAACAAGACGTGCAATACCAGTGAGAAAAAACAATAACTTCATATATTGATCTTTAGTTACTATTTTTATTACTGAAAAATAATTCCATAAGTGTTGGAACTTGACGATTTCCAATAACTATGCCTCAAGGCTTTTTTCTATATCTTTTAATCAGGCTGAGATAATACCAGTACTAAAAGTCAAATCCGCCACCATCGAATCCGCCACCATCGAATCCGCCAGTATCACTTCCTGCTTGGGAATCAGCGCCGGAACTATCAGAACTACTGTCACTTCCTGCAGAACTACTGTCACTTCCTGCAGAACTACTGTCCGCATTTCCACTACTATCAGCGTTCGCGCCACCCTCAGAAAGAGAGCTTTCCATAGGAGTTAACGCCATACCCATTAACGACATCATTGAAGTGAAAAACAGTATGTTCATTATTCCTGAAAATAGCATCATCGGCATCCATGCTCTATTTGAATCCATAAGTGATTCAAGCTGTGATCTGTTTCCATTATTATAGTTCTGTTGCATTTCTTGAACCTTGTCCTGTAATTCCTTCTTCTTATTTCCAAGAAGATTCGTACCTGCCTCAGTTATCTTTAATTCAATTTTATTCCTACCAAAGAATCCTCTCTTTTCGTTACTTATTGCTAATCTCTGAAAAACAAGATCATTCAATATTAATTCAACTTCACTTTCGGATAACTTTGACACCTTTGATATCTTCCCGATATTATTCATTCCCCTTGATATTGCATCAAGAACTATGAAGTGATTAGGACTTCCACGAATATTAACTTCGCTGGACATAATCAATATATGAACAGTAGTTTACTTAAATCATTCGTTTTTAGTATCGAAGTTAGGCAATTCTTAATCTTGTATACATATGAAAGGAACTGGAGATTTTTATGCTATGTTGATAGTCTGAAGAACATGACAGCCAATTTTTGATTTTTTTTAGTCAGTTACCTTATGATTTTAAGTTCTGGAATTAATGACATTCTAAAAAGTTTAAAATTATTACTCTCAGAGAATTAGGTAATTGGCCGGTACGGACAATTTCGGGGTCGAAAATGGAATGGGGCATAGAGCCATAGAATGGATGAATTCATATTCAATGGAGAAAAAAAAGGAATTTAAGGCACGGCTAGAAGGTTATCAGATTTCATCAAAGAATTTTGGAGATTTTGAAATCATCTCATGGAGTGGAAATTGGTCTGATGCACGTAAAATAATTATTAAGGCAAGTGTCAAATTGAGTATGAAAGTTATAGAATCAGGTTACCATCAAAAACATAATCTCTTGATTTCATTTTTTGGTCTTGGAAAAGAATTTGCTAAAGTATACAAGAAAGGCACCTATATTGGAACTATTGTATTAGGCATGCGTTCTGGAAAATGGTATATAAAATCAGAAAAACTCGGATGAAGAATTAGCGCTAGATAAATTTTAGAAAATTGAAAAGATCTTGAAATATTTATTCGATGAAAATATTATTTAGTAACACTATCTCTTGAATAGAAAGTCACATAGACTTTTTCCAGCAACACTAACACATTCATCATATAGCTCTTCTGGATTGTTATTATCACCATTTTGGGGGGGAACTCTGTTAGAAAAATCATTTAGCGATGAATCTATTTTAACCTGCTCGGGCCTTTCTCCCAGTGTTAGGTCTAATTCCCTAATTGCATTATCTCTCAGAATAGTAAGATGTACCTTATCTCCAACCTGTTTCTCGGTTTCAAGATATGCCAAGATATCGTCAATCTTCGATACTTCTCTGTTATCAATTTTTAATATAATATCGCCTCCCACATCAACGTCTCTTCCATTATACGTAGTTGTAGTTGATCCTGCTCGTAAACCAGATTTGTCACCAGGACTGCCTTTAGTGATACTAGTTATTAGAAATCCTTTAGTCTCATTCAATCCAATCTGTTTGGACAAATCTGGACTAAGACTAAGACCAACTATTCCAATGTATGGATGATGGTATGAACCATTTTGGACAAGGGAAGTGGCAATTTTACTAATGGTGTTAGATGGGATAGCAAAACCAACTCCGGAATAGACGCCAGTGTTAGAAAATATTGCAGTATTGATTCCAACCGCTCTACCTTGGGTATCAATGAGAGGGCCACCTGAATTTCCAGGATTAATAGCTGCATCGGTTTGTATGATATTTGGGATAGAGAATGACGATCCTGGCCCAGCAAAATTACCTGCATTCTCATTTGAGGGCAGTAGCCTACCCAAACCACTTACTATCCCTACAGTCATCGAACCCGACAGTCCAAATGGATTTCCAATTGCAACAACAGTATCGCCAATCCTTAAAGAAGAAGAATTGGCCAGAGGCAGTGGTGTTAACTTATCTGAAGAAATATTTTTTACCTTAATGACAGCCATATCTGCAAATTCATCAAAACCAACAACGTCTGCAGGATAAACATTACCATCTAGGAAACTAACTTGCAATTCATTATTATTATTATTATTATTATTATTATTATTAGAGCCGGGCATTACTACATGAGAATTTGTGATTATATGACCATCTTTATCGTAGACAAATCCCGAGCCTAATCGCGATCCAAATTCATTAGAATTATCACGCTCAGTCACTTGTACTACTGATTTTTGAACCTTTGAAAAGAGATCTGGAAGAGCCAGGGAACCCTGGGCGGTAGAGTTTTCAGTTGATGGTATTTGTGCTGACACAAACCCGGTAGAAGAACTAAAAGTTTCATAACCGAACATTGCAATAAATGCCAAAAATGAGATTAAGAATATTACTTTCTTTTCGTTCATTTCCTTAATATTATGTTGATATGAACAACCCTATATTTGAACTATAGTAATCTCACTCAAGTTATCTCTTCTAACACAAATCCTATTTCACTACCGTCTCTTCCCTGTGATTATCCAGTTTGTCCTTGTCAAATACGTGATTGGCAGTCATTCTTAGCCTATATCCAATATGAAATTCCATATAGTTCTTACTCATAATGGTATAGGAAAATATTGCATTTGGCTTTAGTACAAAACGATACAATGAAATTCAAGTATCTTTTGTATCATTTATATGACAAAGGATGAATCCTCACTAACATTTCTGAAATACAAAAAGCTGAACGACATGCTAAAAGTGATATTGTTTTCTTCTCAGTCTGCCTTAGGATTAACTCCTATGCTTTATCATATAACATATAAAGCAAAAGAAATTCTCTTTATTGAAACTGGGGCGCTGGGCGGAGCATTAGTTCATTACATTGTTGAAAAGGAAAAGCCAAATAAGAAATTCATTGAATTGAGGCAATTAACGGGAGAATATAACTTTGTTGAAAAGATAGGAAATGATACACATTCAATTTATATTCCTATACTTGAATTGGATACTACATCCATTGAATTTCCAATTTAAAAAGTGGTAATTTATAGATGCATTCAGATCTCGTGTTAGTTAAAGAAGAATCCTTTATTTGACTGCATACCGCACATTCTATCCATGTTGGCAGTTCAAAATTTTAGTGGTAGGAAATTCTCTGTATTATAAGATTAATTAATTTGGTATTAATTGACAGTAACATAAAATTTACACTAAAAAAGAATTGGTATTTTGGTCTAGTGAATAAAGAATGATCTAGAAACACTACAACTTGATACTTCAAGTAAGATAAAAAATTCATCATCATTAGTGACGTTGGCTACACGAGAAGATTCAACGAGATGGATAAATCAATGGATAAATCAATAGTCTGACTATTGTCACACAAAAACCTTATAGTAATTTCTGTAATGTATTCTTACACATATAGTAGGTTTTAAAAATAGCCGAATAGATTAATTATGCATGGTAGACGAAAGGTTATCTCAATTTTTAAAAGAAGGTAAAGATTGGGAGAGGAAAGTAACCAGTATACCAGGAGTATACTTAATTAAACTGCCCGAATACAAAAGCAGACCTGCTTATATAGCTATAGAAATTAATCCGGTTGATACATCAGGAATAGCAACAAAAAAACGTGGAATATTAATTAAATCACGTTCTGAGTTGGAGCAAATAAGCAATATTCTCACTAATGCAAAAATTGTGCAACTTGCGACTAGTATAGATGAAGTAAATCCAGAGAAGAAAACAAAACCACTGCCTACTGAAAATGATGTATATGAGATCTGATATACAAGAAATGAGGGTCAAAGACATGAGATTAAAAGAACTTGAATTTCTATGACTAGTCGATTTATTAATCATAAATATTCTCAATACGAAAATTGTTGATACATGGTTTTGAATGAACAAACCACTTACTTTAATCACCCTCTTCTAAGGAAAAATATTCTACATTTTAGAGAATATCAGAGAAATATCGCTAATTCTGCCATGACCAAGAATACTCTGGTAATTCTCCCTACCGCATTGGGCAAGACAATCATATCCTTACTTGTATCCATCAATACTCTCTATAATAACAGAGGGAATAGAATTCTGATACTAGCACCGACAAGACCACTCGTGAATCAGCACAAGAATTCATTTGTATCATGCACAAAATTGCCTGACGATCAAATTGCTATTGTTACTGGAAAGATACCTCCACATGCAAGAACATATGTATGGAATAAGAAAGCGATCAGACTTGTTTTCTCGACGCCAGAAGTAGTAAAAAACGACATCATAGCGAAGAGACTTTCGCTGAAAGATTTTTTTTTGATAGTTTTTGATGAGGCACACCGTGCAGTAAAAGATTACGCTTATACATTCATAGCAGGACAATATATTCAACGTTGTATCTCTCCGCTAATTCTCGGATTAACTGCTAGCCCTGGGTCAGAAAAAAACAAAATCCAAGAGATTTGTGATAATTTGTTTATTGAACATTTACAATATAAGACTGAGGAAGATACTGATGTAAAACAATACATTAATCCCATTGATGTAAAATGGAAATGGTTCGATCTTCCTTCAGAATATCACTATGTTAGATCAATTTTGAATACAATGTTAGAAGAAAAACTTAATTGGTTAGTCACCAGAAATATGATAAAAAAAAATTCAAGATGGATTTTCAAGAGAGATCTGATTTCTCTAGGTGAACAGCTGAGACAAAACTTGAATGTTACCATAGAAGAACGACGATCATTGTATTTTGCATTAATGCAACAATCAATTGCCTTATCACTGATGTATTGCGTTGAATTAATGGAAAGTCAAGGATTTTATTCTCTTGGCACTTTTTTGAATAGAACACAATTAGAAGAAAGCAAGAGTCACAAAATGTTACTAAACGATCATAGAATAAAAGAAGTAAAAGAGTTGATTGAACGATTGATAATAGAGCACCCAAAGATTGAGTATCTTATTAAAATCCTAAAAGAAAGATTTGATACTCAATCTAATTTGAACGAGAATATTAATTTGATGGATAGTTCGTCAAAGAAAAAATCTAGAGTTCTTGTCTTTACTCAATATCGGGACACTGCACAACATTTAGTTGAGTTGCTGAATAAAAACCAGATCAAGGCATCAAGGTTTGTAGGTCAATCCAAGAGAGAAGGAGATCCTGGTATGAAACAGGAAGAACAGAACTCTGTATTGGAATATTTTAGGGAAGGAGAGATTAATGTTTTAGTGGCAACTTCTATAGCAGAAGAGGGACTAGATATTCCAGAGGTAGAACTTGTCGTATTTTATGAACCAATACCAAGTGAAATTAGGCATATTCAAAGAAGAGGAAGGACTGGAAGAAAAAATATTGGTTCAGTGGTAATTCTTGCAACAAAGGATACAATTGATCAACACTATCTTGACGTAAGCAGAAAAAAAATCCAGAAAATGAAATCGGTTCTTTCATCCATCAATACATATCTCAAATTCAAACCAGTTCATAGAATGACCGTAAAACCTGATCCTATGAGTGAACATGAGATTGATTCACTTGATTCATTTTTGGACAAATTTGAGGAAAGTACAAAAATAAAGTCACTATTGTCAAGTAATAACAAAATTTTGCGTAATAGATTTTCATATTCTACAAACGATCATAGTATAATACAATTTAAGAGAGAAGTAGAACGAACTACAAGGAATATATATTCTGTTGTATCTATTCATGGGAACAACGGATTAGACATTGAAACTATCCATAATGTACTTGGATTAGATGAGACACTTATAGACGAAGCACTAAAAATGCTCGAAAAATTGAAAGAAATAAAAATTATTGGTAGGAAGGTAATTCTTCGTGATAATATAGCAAAAATTCGAGGACAGATTTATAAGATTGAAATTGAAAAGGTGGTAAAGGGTAAAGCACTTGTACTGGTGAATGGTAAATGGCACGCTAGGTTGCACCACTATGATTATGATGGTCCAAGACAGTTAATAAGAAGAGGAAGAGAGTTCAAAGCCATAGGAGAATTCTACCACGACGATGATAATTTGAATATACGTGTAGAACAAATTTTGTAGATGAATGTTGTGTATTTAAGTGACAGTTTGCTTCAAGAAACTTGAGTTACTAAATCAATGAAGTAAACCTGGTTTATGTTGATTGATTATCCTTGATAATCCATTCATATAATTTTTAGCAAAAGTCGTAATGGGCTGAGAAGAATACCATATACATCCAAGTACCTGACAGTCGTGGCAAGTTCTAGCTATA
>DATADQ010000237.1:0-1667 GCA_036258455.1 Nitrososphaeraceae archaeon
ACAGGGGGTTACCTTACTACAAATGGAAACGAACCGAATAAGGATATCCAAATGATACACGAAATTGGCCTCGATACACGAATTCATTAAGGAAGACATTAGTAAACTGAAAACAGAAAATCTCTATAGGAGATTGAGAATTGTTGAAAATCATAACGGATCTTTAATAGTTGATAATGAGAAAATAATCAATTTTAATTCGAATGATTATCTTGGCTTATCTTCAAATCAAGAAATAATAAAAAATACGAAAAAAGAATTTGACGAAATTTCTCAATGTAGCTCTAGACTTGTCGGAGGTAATAATTTAATCATTGAAAAATTGGAACAGGTTCTTTCAAAACATAGAAAAACAGAATCCACTTTAGTTTATACCACTGGATATTCCGCTGTCTTGGGAGTCATAAGTACTCTTTCGGATCCTGACACAACTATATTCAGTGATGAGTTAAATCATGCAAGTATCATTGACGGTTGTCGACTAAGTAACGCCAGGATCAAGATATTTCGTCACAATGACATGGAACATCTTTTAGAACTATCAAGAGGTGTCTCAGGTAAGAAAATTCTTGTTACTGAAGGAATATTTAGCATAGAGGGTGACATGTCAAACTTGAAATCAATCTGCAGTTTAGCAAATGAGTTGGACGTCTTTACTATAGTAGATGATGCTCATGGCGACTTTGTTTTTGGAAAAAATGGGTCGGGCACTCCTTCCGAATTAAAAGTGAGCAATTTGATTGATATTCACATGAGCAGCCTCAGTAAGGCGTTAGGTTGTTTTGGAGGATATGTTGCTTGTAACGAAATGATTAGGGATTATCTCATAAATAGATCCAGGCAATTCATATTTACTTCTGCTCTACCAACTCACTTATGCAATTCTGCGCTGAACGCCATCACTATTGCAAAAAAAGGAATCCTACAGCGAAAGCTCTTCAAAAATGTGAATTTCTTACAGAATGGTTTAAAGAAGATTGGCTATGATATAGGAAATTCATGTAGTCAGATAATTCCCATACATATTGGTTCTGAAAACCTCGCTGTGAAATTTGCCAATAAACTGTTACAGAAAGGGATATTTGTCCATCCCATGAGATTTCCAACCGTCAAGAAGGGACATGCATTATTGAGATTGTCATTAAGCGCATCACATACGAAAGAACAATTGATTTATACTTTAGAAGAGATTGAAAATATTGGTAAAAAACATAAAGTCATTTGATCTTATAAATAGTATCGTTATAATTGAAGGATGGCCATTAAGGCTGCAATAGTATGAATAAGCACTTTCAAGTTGAAATAGGTACACATTTGTGTCTTGACATGTCTGAGATAAGTCCTAAAAACTAGTATCGCTAATTTTACTAAATGGCATTTGTATTATCTATTTCAGTATGCGAATTTTGAAATATACAATATAATATAACTTGATATAAAATGGGTTACTAGAATTTCATATTTCATAATTCGAGTTTAGCAATATTTATTAATATATCCTGTAAATATGCGTGTATGGTAGAAAGAGAATTAAAAATCAAATTGGCCGTTTCAGAACGCCAATTTAGGGAGATAAAGTATTATTTTTCTCTTTTACACCCTGAATCAATAGTGTCAGGGCTCAAATTTGCGTATAATCGACAAAAAGCCCAAGATGGGGGTTATTT
>DATADQ010000238.1:0-15123 GCA_036258455.1 Nitrososphaeraceae archaeon
TAATAACCAATCATGGAGAAGGTAAGAAATGTCAAAACCTATCTAATTCTATTAACAAGATATTCAAGATCCAGAGTTTTCATCCACTAGTGGGAGAATCAATAAAGGTGTTGTGATTTTATAGAGACGCTATTTGAGATCATGTACTCCTTTCCATATCTTTACGGCTGGTGGTGTAATCACTACGCGTTCTTCGCCCAATCTTGCGATATCTCCTCCGGTCGATTTAACGAAATTATATAAATCATCTATAGCCTTTCGTAATGTTTCGATATCTTTCTGGGCCATGGGCGTAATTCGTACTATCAAAATCATGTGCTTTTTTGCGTCATTCTTAATCGAATCAACATCACTAATGTCTTTGAGAGTAATGGCCTTAAGGTAAATGGGTTGGTTTTGCAAAGTAGCACATCCTCTTATATTGTTAGCTTGAGAGCCTAAAAGTCAAATAGTTATTCTGGTCAAATATATTTTACTTCTTACGTCAATTTGTACAATTACAGACGCAAAATGGCTCCGATATTATATCCGAAGTCTAAATGATTACTTTTTCTTAACATTTTTCTAAATACTCTAAATTAATTTGACTTTTTAGTAAATAATAAACATTATTATCTAATAGTTAAGGACACTTAAGAACCTCAACATCGAATTGGTTTTAATTTACGTATATAACTCAAACATTTGAATAAAAGATAGTTGTATATAGAACTTTAGATGACGGCAATTCTGGACTGATAGAGTCTGAGAATATCAAATTTGTTATATTATTCAGGAGCCTTCCAATTCTATTAGTAATCGATTTATCGTTGAATAAACTCCGTTTAGATTTGTAATACACAGTGCTATGTTTTCAATATTACTATCATTCATTTGAATACCTTGGTTATACTTTGTTTCAATCTTATTATTGTTGGTTTCCATATAGATAGTATAAATTGTATGCTCTCTTCTAAAGGAACAATGATGTGTATACTGTCTAATTTCAAACTTATTTATGTTTATGCCGTCTATAACATGATTTTTCAAGATTGTGATTTTCTTAACTGGATCATTCCTCCAGTGATTTAGATCAGCATCACGTCTAAATGTCATCTTTTATCATATTCCAAAAATCGTACCCATTCGGGAAACCATAAATTATATTCTGAAATCCCGATGCCTTTGGCGAGAATAGAAGGAGAATTGTAAAATACTTTGTTTGCACCCAACTCTTTGGAAATCTTAGTATTTAATTCCTCAAGAGAGGGTATTTGTCCAATGTATTTATGCGCAAGCAATTCTCTATTGTGCGTATAAAGGCCAGCTTGGCGTCCATCTACTGTAGGGACATAGCTTACGATAACAGAAACTGATTTAACACCTACTTTTCTTAAATAATAAATAGTTTCTTTGGCAGTTATTCCAGTTTGAATTGTTCCTTGAATCAGACCAATCTTTTTCTGACTAATTTTATGTTTAAGAATGTATTTTAATGATTTTCCAGACGTTATCATTTTATTCTTACTAATATTTTCGGAAAAATCTATCATGCGATCAGAATCATCATATCTATCATTGATTATGGCCTCACCTAAATCGAATTTTGGAAGGTGATTTCTATACTCTGCACTAAAACCAAGGGTCATTGGTCTGGGATAATCGGGCTCTGCATAAGCTGCTTCAATATCAATGTCAGAATATCTTGAAAGAAAATCTGCTTGTACTTTTCCAATTCTTTTTCTAACTTCATAGATCCCTTGTCCATCTATAGTTGCAGTAACATGAGATTCACGTATGAATTCAAAGGGATCTATCATTATTCTACTAGTAGGAAGTGATAGTATCTTTTCTTGACCAGTTTCAGTATCCATTTTGATTAGTTGTCCCGGCTTTACATCTTGAAAATTGATATTTGGGAAAGGAATGCGAAGCGAATTTTCTGAAGCTATCATAGAGATTGATTTGTTTTTGTCAGTGCCACTTACAAGTGGTTTAAAACCAGTAGAATCTCTATATGAATATATTTTTTCATCATACATCATAGTTAGATTTCCTCTTAGATGTCTGTCCAAAAACTCACAAGCTTTTTCAGGATTTTCTTTATTTATTAGTAGTTCCTTGAAAATGCAGTATATCTTGTATAGTGAGTCAGCACTTGATGCATTCCCTATAAGTGGGTGAAGATGTAATTTTTCAATGTCTACGAAAAATCCATCAAGGATTACATTAATTTTATTCATACTTTTAAATCTTGGAGTTCTTTTAGATAAATAGCCCAATCCTGCAGTATATAGAAGGTTACTACTATTACCTATGATCTTTAGGATTGATCCATCGCCAGGGAATGGCCCAATACCACTAGAAACCAAATTATCTATAATTATTTTCCAATATGCCTTTCCTCTATGTTGAAGCATTTGCAATGAATTAGTGAAATATGAGATTAGGGTTTCTCTGTCTGTTGCATAATTTGTAATTGCAAAAATGCCAGCCAAGTATCAGTACTATGATCCCAAAAGAAATTAAATTTTGTGTTTAAGCAAATAAATTTTTTGATGAGGTTGAAATCTAACTCAAAACATTAAATTATGAATTATAATAAGCATACTTAGTGCTCATAGGATTAATTGGCAAGGCAAACGTAGGCAAGTCTACCTTTTTTTCTGCATCAACAGATAGCATTGTCAACATTGCAAATTATCCGTTTACAACAGTGAAACCTAACCTTGGAATTTGTCATGTGAGAACAAAATGTGTCTGTACTGAGTTTGGGGTTAAAGATAATCCAACTCATTCTATTTGCATTGATGGAATAAGATTTATACCAATTCAAATCATTGATGTCGCTGGTCTAGTCCCAGGTGCTCATGAGGGAAAAGGACTTGGAAACAAATTCTTAGATGATGCAAGGCAAGCCGATGCCCTTATACACGTTATTGATATCTCAGGTTCAACTAATTCTGAGGGAAGGCCATTGACACCAGGTACAGGCGATCCACTCGAAGATATTATATTTGTAGACGAAGAATTCGATTTATGGCTTGTTTCAATTATTAAACGGGATTGGGCCAACTTAAGAGAGCTTGATTCATCAGGTCTAAATACAACTCAAATATTAAAAAAAAGATTATCGGGATTCGGAATCACAGAATCAGCAATATATAAGGTTCTGAACAAATTGAACCTACATAACAAGAAAATTAGATCTTGGACAGAACAAGAAATATTTGACTTTTGTCGAAATACAAGAAGAATCGTAAAGCCTGTAGTTATTGCAGCTAACAAGGCAGATGTTTTAACATCTCAAAATTATCTGGGAAAAATTATGGAAAAATATACCGACGTTATACCTTGTACATCCGAATTAGAAATACTATTACGAAAAGCAGCAAAAAATGGGTTTGTACACTATCTTCCAGGTGATGATTCGTTTGAAATTGAAGAAAATATGAAATTAAGCGAAAAACAGAACCATGCTCTTCAAATTGTTGCAAATTTTATTAAGGAACATGGTTCAACAGGCGTTCAAGAGATATTAAATGTCGCTTGTTTTGATCTGCTCAGGAAAATAGTTGTCTATCCTGTTGAAGATGAGTCGAAGTTAACCGATAAAAAAGGCAATATTCTTCCAGAAGCTTATTTACTAGATGAAGAATCAACTGCAAAGGACTTAGCCCATGTGATACATGAGGAACTGGGCAAAGGGTTCCTTTTTGCCATTGATGTTCGAACAAAAAGGAGATTGGGAGCGGATCATAAATTAAAAAATAATGACGTAATTAAAATTGTCTCTGCAACAAGCAGAAAGTGATATTAATGTTATGTCTTGGAATAGAAAGTACAGCGCATACTTTTGCTTGTTCCGTAATAAAGTACTCGAATTATGAAAAATCTCCTAATATTCTTTCTGATGTTAGAGATAGTTTCAAAGCTGGTGATGGATCAGGGATCCACCCCAGAAAAGCAGCTCGTCATCATGCTTTGGTAGCAATAGACGTACTGAAACAAACCTTAGAATCAGCTAAAATAACATATAAAGATCTAGACATTGTAGCTTATTCTGCTGGTCCGGGTCTTGGTCCCTGTTTGAGGATTGGCGCTGTCATTGCTCGTTCTATATCTTCATTTTATGATAAAAAATTAATCCCAATTAATCACGCATTAGGACATATTGAACTTGGAATGAGCCTAACCGGGGGTAATGATTCTTTAGTACTTTTAGTTTCAGGAGGTCATACCATGATACTGGTATTTAATAATAAAAGGTGGCGTGTAATAGGAGAAACTTTAGATATCACGTTAGGACAACTTTTGGATCAATTTGGCAGGCATCTGGGATTAGCTTCACCATGTGGCTCAGAGATAGAAAAACTAGCAAATAAATCATCCAAAAATTATATCTCGTTACCATATTCAATAAAGGGTAACGATGTTACTTTCTCAGGCATGCTATCTGCTGCTAAGAGATTGATTTCAACTAGTAAATATACGCATGAAGACATGTGTTATTCAATTCAAGAGACTGCATTTGCCGTGATAACAGAAGCGGTTGAGAGGGCTCTCTCTGCGACTGAAAAAAGAGAACTACTAATAGTTGGAGGTGTATCTGCGAACAAAGAACTTTCTCGTATGCTCAATCTGGCATGCCTGAGACATAAAGTAAAGTTCAATTCATGTCCAGTTTCATTTGCGGGAGATAATGGAGTACAGATAGCTTGGACTGGAATATTATCTTATTCGAAGTCAAAAAATTTTATAGATATATCTAATTCCTTTGTCAACCAGTCATGGAGAGTCGATAGTGTGGACATTTTGTGGAGAAACTAATTTCAAGAAATACTATTTATAATGAATTTCAAGTTACAGCAGATTTCTATCAAATTCTATGGATTTGCCATGAGTGTTCCGCTAGCTTTTAATAATTTCTGAGTATATGTATTCAATATGTTGAATAAACATACCTTTCGAAAATCTGTCCTTCTATTTACGACGGTGGTAGCTGTATCAGGAAGCATCGCAGTAGCCTTACTGTCTCTAAATATGAGTGAAGCAAACCCAAGCAAATGGCAGGATCACAAGGGTTTGGTCTTTGGAGCTATTTCAAGCATACAAAATAACAATCAAGGCGAACCTGCATGGGTTCTTTCTGGACATTGGCTCACAAATATTATAAATAAAACTCAAGATAGTTTCAATCAGTCAAACACGGCAAAGTTCGATTCATGGATCTATATGGTCATGTTGAATGGATCCGCGATGCATAAACATGCATTATCTAATTTTTCACTGAGTGATATAAGCAGTCAAGATAATGCCACTTCGTATAAAGGAACGGTCACAGTCACGCTAAAGGACGGGCCCGTTAAAGAAGTACCAATTGAAATAAAAGTAATGAACAATCACGTAATTGCATTATCACTAGACGCAACCAAAACGAACAACCACTTTGGAGATACACCAATATACGGTATCATCCCACCAAAAGCCGATATCATGAAAATGATGACTCATATGGGTAACAAGACTAAGATGGATATGCAAATGAATATGAGCCAATAGTAAACAAATCAATGATGAACAAATATCATATGTCATATCGATATTGATCTAAAGAATGATGAAATCAAAATCCACCCCTACTTTTGTTTAAATTAGTACGAATCTGGAAAAGATACGATACCAACTTATCTTAAAAATATTTTTTTGTTAACAATCGTCAGTGGCATGATTAGAAGAAAAGCATTGTAGTAATTTAGTTGAGCAATGTTCTACCCTTAGTATGATCGTCTACTAATCCTTTTTGAATAATCTTTTTTGGGTTTCTATTTCTTTAGCCCACTTCCCGGTGTTAAATACACTGAATTTATATTTTGAATCAGCTATTTCTACTACAACCTTAGTGAGTATGAAGCCTTCAGAATTGACTTTACCTACTTTATCCAACGTCGTATTCAATAAAACATTTCCCATCTTTTTATTTAAGGTGGTAAGATTTCCTTCTGTCTTTTCAAAAATAATCCTTTGATTGGTTAAACTTAAAATTCCACTACCAAGTTTTACCTCAGAGCAATCTTCTTCAAGAACTAATTTTTCTCCCGGATTTGGGTCTATTCGTGGTGCCACATTTTTATTTGCAGACTATGGTTATATTATCATTGCAGTATTACATGAAATTATTGTTCAAAGGAGCCGAATCAAATATTTACTTGACTAAATGGTATAATAAAAAGGCAATCTCAAAAATTAGAATTCCAAAAATATATCGACAGAGGATACTTGATGAGGAGTTGAGAAGGAGGAGAACCATTAGTGAATCTAAGATGATAACGCTGGCAAAAGAATTTGGTTTAAGGACACCATACATTTATTTCGTAGATCCCTTTCGTGCCGAGATAGTCATGGAATTTATTTCAGGAACAAGGGCGAGTAAAGTTCTGACGTCATCAATTTGTTTCGATATCGGAAACTTCGTTTCCACCCTACATTTGTTTAACATAATACATGGGGACCTGACGCCTTCGAATTTTATCGTAAATAGAAAAATGACGATGATAGACATGGGGCTCTCTTTCTATTCAACACGTATAGAAGACAAGGCTATGGACATAAGATTATTCAATGAAATTTTGAAAAGTACTTATCACCAATCTTATTCTAAATTTTTTGGACAATTTTTAGATGGATATAAATCTGTTAACTCAAAGGAACTGGAAAAAATTTTGCACAGAATAGACGAAATAGAAACAAGGAAAAGATATGCCATTGCATGAATATTGGGGGATCTTAAAATTTAGTTACCATCTAGCCATTAATTGTTTTTAGCTTGGCCAGTGTTACTGTTAATGGAAATCTCCTTACAGGACTACTTGTGTTACTAGAACTATCGAACCCGGACCTCGGGCAGTTCTCTAAATGCACTCAGTTGCAATATATAGTAACATAGTTTTTGATTCAAAATATTAACAATCTATCTCGTATAAGAGATTATTCTTACTATCTGAAACCTAAATACATTATCTTAGGAGATACACTTTTTTGAAATATATAGTCAATAATCTGTAATTTTATAAAAAATCGAGTTTCTTGATATTAGGAATTTGAAAAACTCTTACCCCAACTACCAGCAAGGTTCAGATCCCTCTGGCTCCATCAACTTTAGATACTACAATTAGTAACATAGTAACACCACATTCGCCGCGGCAGGCATTAATCCTATCAGGAAATCTTAAGTAGGAGAATTAGTCACAAACCATCAAAATGTCAAAGTCAAAAGAAAGACAACCTAATATTCTTGTCATCTGGGGTGATGACATTGGAATAACCAATCTCAGTTGTTATTCATACGGATTAATGGGTTACCAAACACCCAACATTGACCGTATTGCAAAAGAAGGCATGATGTTTACAGACGCCTATGGCGAACAGTCATGCACAGCCGGTCGCTCGTCGTTCATAACCGGACAAAGTGTTTACCGCACTGGCTTGTCCAAGGTAGGCGTACCTGGCGCACCTATTGGGATGAATGAAAAGATCGTGACGATCGCCGCATTGCTGAAGGAACAGGGTTATGCTACAGGGCAATTCGGTAAGAACCATTTGGGCGATCTAAATCATATGCTGCCGACCAATCATGGATTCGACGAGTTCTTTGGCAATCTTTATCACCTCAACGCGGAGGAAGAACCTGAAATGGACAATTATCCCTCAAAAAAAGAATTCCCCAAATTCTTTGAAACGTTTGGCCCTCGTGGTGTGATCCATTAATGGGCCACAGACACGGATGATCCGACAGAAATGCCCCGGTGGGGAAAAGTTGGTAAGCAAAAAATTGAGGATACAGGGCTACTGAACACAAAACGGATGGAATCCTGCGATGACGAATTTGTCACAGCAGCGAAAGATTTTATTCAGCGGCAACATAAAGATGGAAAACCATTTTTCGTGTGGCTAAATACGACCCATATGCACCTATTTACTCATACCAAAGCCTCAAGCAGGGGGCAGGCAGGTCGATGGCAGTCTTCCTATCATGATACTATGATCGACCATGACAAAAATGTCGGAGAAATGCTTGATCTGCTCGACGAACTTGGAATTTCCGAAGATACATTCGTCATGTATTCCACTGATAACGGGCCGCACAGGAACTCGTGGCCCGATGCAGGCACTACCCCATTCCGTAGTAAAAAGAACACCAACTGGGAAGGCGCATTCCGTGTTCCGTTGGTGGTGCGATGGCCTGGAAAGATCAAGGCGGGTTCAATTTCAAATGACATCGTTCAGCATCATGACTGGATGCCAACTTTCCTCGCGATGGCAGGGGATCCACAGGTAGTGGAGAAACTGAAGAATGGATACAAAGCCATCGGGCGAACCTACAAGAATCATATCGATGGCTTTAACCTGCTTCCCTACCTGACTGGCGAAGTAAAAGAAAGTCCGCGTAATTTCTTTTTCTATATCAGTGACGATGGTGATATGCTTGCTATGCGCTACGATAATTGGAAGATCGTATTCATGGAACAACGTAGCAAGGGAACCCTGCAGGTATGGGCTGCACCCTTCACCCGCCTTCGTGTCCCAAAGCTTTTCAACCTCCGCACCGATCCGTATGAATTCGCAGATATCACTTCGAATACTTACTGGGATTGGGTAATTCATAACGATTATTTCATATTCGCGGCACAGCATCTTGCGGGGAAGTTTGCCGAAACCTTTAAGGAATTCCCAGTCATCCAGAAGCCAAACACGTTCACGATAGCTGATGCGATAGAGAAAATGTCGGAAGCTACCGGCGCAAGCCGATAATAATAACAGCCGATAATAATAACAAAACTTATTCAACATGCTAGACCCAGCAGAAATCAATAAAAGAAAAACGCTCAACCATGAAAATATGGTGTTTATAGATGGTGGAAGTTTTATCATGGGTTCTGATAAATTTTACCCCGAAGAAAAACCGATACATAAAGTTACAGTGGACAGTTTCTGGATGGATAAACACCCAGTGACTAATAAAGCATTTAGTGAATTTGTATCGGCGACTAATTATCTGACTATTGCAGAAAGACCATTGAATCGGGCTGATTTTTCCCAGTGTCCCCGAAGAGAACCTAGTTCCAGGATCGATGGTTTTTAAAAAAAGAAATGAACCTGTCGACTTGAAAGACTATGCCAACTGGTGGCAATGGATGAAAGGCGCGAGCTGGAAGCATCCGCAGGGACCTGGCAGCACCATTATTGGATTGGATGATAATCCTGTAGTTCACATGGCTTATGAAGACGCAGAAGCCTATACAAAATGGGCACGAAAAGAATTACCCACAGAAGCAGAATGGGAGTTTGCAGCAAGAGGTGGATTAGATGGAATGGATTTTACATGGGGAAATGAAGATACACAGCTTACCAAACCCATGGCCAATACCTGGCAGGGAGAATTCCCTTACCAGAATTTATTAATAGATAATTATGAAGGCACGTCTCCTGTTGGTTCATTTGAGCCGAACGGATATGGTCTATTTGATATGGCAGGTAATGTCTGGGAATGGACATCCGACTGGTATGTCCCGCATTTAGATGAATCTGCTAATAAGGTCAAATCTTGCTGCACAGCATCTATCAATCCAAGAGTTATATCACCTGAATACAGCTATGATCCGAGGCAACCACAGTTTAAGATCCCAAGAAAAGTAGTGAAAGGGGGTTCGCATATATGCGCTCCGAATTATTGTTTACGATACCGGCCTGCGGCTCGACAACCACAGATGATCGATACAGGGATGACCCATATCGGGTTCAGGTGTATTCTCAGGACCACATAATGACAGTGGGTAGATGAGCCCTTCTAGTGTTTATTACATCTTCGACTTCTGTC
Organism: Nitrososphaeraceae archaeon; assembly: GCA_036258455.1. Lineage (GTDB taxonomy): Archaea > Thermoproteota > Nitrososphaeria > Nitrososphaerales > Nitrososphaeraceae > TA-21. The sequence goes on from DATADQ010000238.1 coordinate 9,857, forward strand.
CGAAGCCAATCTGCTATTATTTTGAATCTCGTTTATAAACAGATTAAGGAAATTAATTGTACGAGTTCCGATTGAATATTCAGTCATACCCCGACGGGACCTTCCTAATATCAGTCTTAGAACTGGATTCTACCAAAAAAAAAGCGTGTATAAGTAATGGAAAATAAATTAGAATTTCTAATTAGATTTATAGTGTATATCCATGCTAAATTTTTAATTTTCTTAATTGCTTGTATTTTTCAAACAAGTGGACACAGGGATTATCGTTTCAAGATAGTCCGCGTGTGCTGCTACGCCCAAACCTCCATTCGTGTTCTGAGAGGTAAGCGTTTTGCAGCTGATTAAGAACGAACTAGTTATTCAGATAGATTAGACGCATTAAGATTAAGTCTAAAAGACTATAATATAGAATAAATATAGAATAATAATGTCAGAAAATCGCGGCGTTCCTAAACGTGGTAAATGTAGCATATGTGGTGAAATAAAAACTATATTTTACGAACACACTAGTGATTCGAATCCCAGTTGGAATACATACTATTGTGAAGAATGTTATAATCATTCCAAAGAGAAAATTAGTTGTCCAAATTGTGGTGAGGAGTTTACTCATGAATATATGCCAAAACATATGTCGGACATGCACACTGACTAAAAATAAATGACTAATTTATCGTGTATATGTACGCTGAATTCTTTATTCTTTTCATTGAATGTGGATAATAATCGATAATCTACAATGACATGATTCCTAAAAAACTTTACATTCTGGACATGAACACATAGTATATCTGAAGAATATTTTCATCATTATATTATTTAGAAGATCTCACCCTTCATAGATTTAGTATTGCCAGAACAGATCTTTGTGGTGAAGGAGATTTTCGAAGATTAATGAGAAAGTTCTTAGTCGGACGAGGTGATATACAACATGCCCCCTAGAAATTCCTTTTAGCCAACCTTTTGTAACTTGTATCGATTTAGTTAATGGGTTAGGGCGAAAATTTCTCAATTTCTTGTGTGGTTATACGGTCAGATATACAGATTTTGGCTTTTGGCAAAAATAAACGAAAACTTAAGTATAAAGTTTGGACAAATGTCTGTATGTATTCAATTTCATGTCGTGATGCGGGTCGAGATTGTGACTGTATTATTGAAGGTGAAACGGAAGCAGAGATTCTGAAAAATGCAGCAGAGCATGCAGTGAAAGAACATGGCTACAAGGAACAGGACATTCTGACTCCTGAGATGAAGAGCAAAATAATATCATTGATACGTAAGTCCTAGTGGACTTTTTAAAAAGTTGAAAAATGTAGTCAGTATCTTCTTGAGCATATGCGAAAGTAAAGAACGTTTGAGCAGCGTGATATACAGAACTTTAAGTCGGCATAAACTTAATACTTCAAAAATCAATTAAGCATTGAGGGTATTCGGATAAAAGACTTTAGTGACTAGGATATGGTAACATTCATCGCACACGCTAATATCCATAAATGAATTGGGAGAGTCCACGTTCTTTTTGCAATTGGCACAGGTCATAGTATTTTGTTACTAATCCTAAGGTTTCTGAGGATAAAAAGCTTTCATAAATTTTGTCAGAACAAATTTTCTATATTAATTTTCTATAAGAATTTTGAACAAATTGCACGAAAATAAAATTTCCATTACAGATTATAAGATGTAAACTGATACTTTTTAACAGTAACTTAAGGACCTAACTTGATTTTGACCTTGTAACCTCTTGTTTTCCTTCAAAGCTCAAAAGTATCTTCGTTGCTCCGATTTTTGTTATCAGTCCCATGTTATAAAGATCGTCGACAATATCGTCAGTTTGACTATCAGATATGCCAACAATTCTTCCTACTTTGTATCTATCGAAGATCATATACTCTCCTCCGGACATTTCATACAACTTCCTCAAAAATTCGTCAGACATAATTCGAACCCTTGAATGAGAGAAATAATTCAACCATGCTAATCAAGATTCGTTTATAAATTTCTTAACTCGGTATCGTTCTCTATCGTGGTATGTCCGGCACACCAATAGAAATCAAAACTATTTTCACAATTTTCACACCTAATATGACCTTTCTTGTTGTTGACCTTCGTTATAATTACACGGCTGGTAAACTGCTTCTTTATATTTTCCAACCGGTATGGCCGCGGCATTGGAGTATTTGCATTGAGGGCAAGCAATATGAATCTCCTGTGCATCGCTCATGGTATCAGCCTCTTATTTTACTTGACAAAAAATCGCTACACAGCCATTATGCTTAAACACACTTTGCATCCAGGGCATGAACATATCGCGTAATGGAACTTGTTTCCGTTATCTTCTTGCCCAATATGGAATTCCATTTGGGAACTGGAAATTTCTTTTTTACATTCGGGACATTTTACCATAGTCTATATTTTGGCGTTTGCCCCTAAAATATCTAACTCAAGAGTGCGTTGTAATTAGAATTTCTAATCAGACTTATAGTGCATATGCATGCTAAATTTTTTATTTTGGTATTTGGTTTTTTCTAAAATTGAGAAAAGTAATACTTGCAAGTACAAATGAAAACAAATTTAATGAAATTTTTCTCTATCTGAAAACCTTCGACATCGAAATAGAATTGGTAAGGTTAGAGACTGTCGAAATTCAATCAAATAGATTGGACTACATAGCGTTGCAAAAATCTAAAGAAGCATACGAAAAAATAGGGAGACCATTGATAGTGGAGGATACTGGACTTTTTATCGATTCACTCAAGGGATTTCCTGGTCCTTATTCTTCTTATGTTCTTCAAACCATAGGAAATCAAGGAATTTTAGATCTGCTTTTAAACAGGACAAATAGATTTGCACGTTTTAGATCAATAATAGCTTATAAGGATAGCCATAACAATATGACCTTTTCGGGTGATACAAAAGGCACCATAAGTGATCTTATTACAGAAGGTGGTTGGGGCTACGATCCAATATTCATTCCAGAGAGTTCATCATCTACCTATGCGCAATTGGGTATAACAAACAAAATGGGAGTATCGCACAGAACACATGCGTTGAACAAATTCGCAGAATGGTACCGCGGAAATTACTCTCGAGAACAAGAATCATAATCACTGAGTAATAGACTTCTCATAACCCTCAATCCACCTCTCAATATACCTTTTGAGATTCTGAAGAACTACTATTCTTGATATTTCACTTTCATCCATAATAGAGAATTTCTCTAAGGAATTAGAAAGTAACTGTGAATAACTCCTAATTTCATCCATTTCTAACATATCTGAACTTTCTAATCTTTGTGTAGACATTCCTATATGCATATATGATTTTATTTCTATAAAATGTGGATTCCCTCTTCTCATGAGATCAGCAAATTCATCTACGTAATTTGTCGAATCATTAAAATTCCTTATCATGGTCATTCTCAATACTGTTCTCGTATCCATTTCTGATAATAATTCAAGACTTTTCTGCCATCTGTCCCATGCGTCTCTGTACCTTGGTCTGTTGACCAGTGTAAACATTTTCCTATTTGAGGCATTAGTTGAAAGGTACAACTGTGTTGGTAAGGCTTCTTCATCCATCAATGTTTGAAGCATCTCTGGTTCCTGCCCATTTGTGACCAAAAAGATTGATTTTGTATTCTTTAGGGTTTTAAGATATCTGATTAAGCTTGGCAGTTTTGGATACATGGTAGGTTCTCCAGAAAGTGATATTGCGTAGTGCTGGGGGAAAAGTGATTCATCAAGTTTTATCTTATCACTTTTTGTGTTACCGTAATGTCCTACGATGAGTTTTCTCCGTTCCTCTAATAAATTATTAATTATCATATCTGGTTCATCAACCAGATTTTCAGGCATCTGTAGAGTGTCATAAAATTCGGTAGGGCGCCAACAGTAAATACATCTATTTTCACAATTCATGGCAGTTGGTGTCATTTCCATGCATCTATGAGTTGAAATACCATAGAATTTGTGCTTATAACAGGTTCCTTCGTTGGAGAAAGACTTTTTTGTCCAATGACAAAGTTCAACTGCAGAATGATTGTAAACACCGTATTTTGCTTTCTTTAGCTTTGCTTTGGTAAGAGGTGAGATTTGAATAAGATTTTGTGTATCTGTATGTGATATATATTCATCAGAACAACTCATAGTACAAAAACGAGTTGCATAATGACATTTAAATGTTAAAATTTATCTTACTGCACTTTAATCTTTTATCGACTGATAAAACAAAAAATGTAATGACATGACTCTTTTTTCGCCCCATTGTTTTATTCATAACCCAATATGTATTCTCTGCAAACTGTCTATCCAGGTCTTCTTTATATTATAGTGATTGTAAAAGGAAGCAAATTCAAGATGGTAGATACTAATGAAATTATAGAAATAGCACTTGATATGGTTGACTGGAACTCAATACCTGCAGATACTGCGGTTCATGTTCATGGTAAAAACATAAAGAAGGTAATGTTGATGATAGACGTAACAACCGCAGATCTAATGCTAGCAAAGGATTTAGGTTGTGATGCAGTGATAACTCATCATCCTATTGGTAAAGCTTCTATTAATTTTTACAAAGTCATTGATAGACACATTGACTTCATGATGGAAAATGGTATTTCAGAAAAAACTGCTAGATTGTCTGTAATGGATCTAAGTAGGAGAATAGAAATTAGGAATCAGATATACTCTTCAGTTATTGATTCTGCTAAAATATTAGATATGCCACTAGTAAACATTCATCAACCATGTGATGAATATTCAAGAAGAATGATTTCTCAAAAGATTCAGGAGAGAGATCCAAATTTAGTATCGGACATGATTACGGCATTAGCAGAAATACCAGAATTTAAAAAAGCAGAGACGAAGATTCAAGTTGTTTATGGACAACCTCATACATATGTAGGAAAGTGGATTGCAGTAATAGCTGCAGGAACTAATGGTGGATATCTTGTAGCTAGGAATTATTTTGAAACTGGTATTTCCACGGTTCTTTATTTTCATATCGATTACAACGATTTGGTCAAATTAAGAGAGAGTAATGTTCGAGGCAACCTGGTAATATTAGGACACCTAGCCGGAGATTCAATTGGTATGAATGCATTGGGGAATAAATTGGAAAATGAAGGAATGCAGGTTGTTCGAAAAGATATCATTACAGTATAAAAATCATTTATCTAACAATTATATACTGTAAACATAACAAACCAATGTTGATCGGCCTTCGTAGTATAGCCTGGTCAGTATAGGCGGCTGTGGACAACAGAATTGAAT